>NZ_JBRIMB010000020.1:0-79459 GCF_052977265.1 Shewanella sp. 0m-8
ATGGCATTTGAACATCGTGGACGCCCAAAAAACCTGATATTTCATTCAGACCAGGGTTGTCATTACAGCAGCCTTCAATATCGACAAATGCTGTGGAAGTATCAAATCACTCAAAGCATGAGCCGAAGAGGGAATTGTTGGGACAACGCGGTGATAGAGCGATTTTTTAGGAGCTTTAAAACAGAGTGGATGCCTAAATACGGCTACAACAGTTTTAAGGAAGCTAAGTTCGACTGCATCAACTATATCTTGAAGCACTACAATACAAAACGGGGTCATAGTTATAATAATTACATGACACCAACAGCGGCCGAAATGGCTGCGTAAATACGCATCCCCTGTTGGTGTACAGTTTTAGTTGACCACATCAATCGCCTAACTCGCCTCCCCCCCCTAAAGAATTGGGTTTTATTATCCGTACTAAAAAGTGATGAACAATCCAAATCACTACCGAGGTCAAAATCACGGCCACGACGATTGAACTAAACCGGTAACAGATAGAGAAAAATGCATCTTGCTGCTCAGGAATAAAAGCACTTGTTAGCGGCACCGTCAGTGCCGACATCGCCGAAAAACCGATCCCCGCTTTGATACCTCCGATTGCCAGCCAGCGGCAAAATATAGCGGCTGCAATGGCGTACCCCAGCAAAAATAGCAGCATGTTGTTAGCTAAGCTATAGAGAGTTAACTGCAGCACTAAACCTGCTAAACAACCTAAAAATGTGCCGATGATACGGATTTTAGCTACCGCCATAGAGCCAATAAAAGTCATCGGCGCCAGTACAATAAAAATAGAAGCTTGAGCCGATAAGGAATCATTGAGATCTGCCACTTGAAACAGGATAAATGCCGCCATGGCAATAATCCAGCCGAGTGCGGCTTGCCTCACCATGCCTACATGATCTTTTCGTTGATTATCGATATGCGCCCGAGCGCCATTATTGCTGTCTAAGCTGGGTAAAGCCTGTTTAGTGACAGGCTCAGGAAATAGATAGAATGCAAGAGCGACAACGGGCCCAGTTAGCAGGGCAGAAGCAAGTAACCCCATTACAAAATCTTCTAAGTCAAAGCCCTGATAACTGCCAAAGTTAAGCAAAATCGAGCCCATTAATAGCCCTATATAACCAAAAAGGTAGCTGCTTTTATGGGTCATGGCGATACACTTAAACATCATCATAATCGCTACAGCTAGGGTCATTAATAGTGGGTAAGGCTGGAAAAATCCAACAATAAAAGTGACCTGTAAACAGACCCAAGTTACCCCCAAAATAAGCTGCACTATGATGCCTGTGTTCCACCTATCAATTTGAGTTAAGACAAACATGGGTAACAGCGCGGCAAACATGCCGTTTGACCAGCCAAACACTAAGGTAACAGCCAAGCCAAACACACAACCAAACCAGATCCGTTGAGTCTTTATTAATGTTTTTCGTTGCACAACCAGCCCCCCTTGCACGGCTTAAAATCAGTAAACCTTGGCTTAAACTCAGTAAATGTTGACTTAAAATCAGTAGATATAATGAAGTAAGCTCACAATATGAATTTGAGCCTTAGCCAGAAATCCCCACACAATATTGTCTTCTGGATACAATACGACTGTAGCGCGAGAACCAACAAATAGCGGTTGTGGTAAAGGGTTGTGGCTGGTTAAGTTAATTCTGACTCGCTGTGCATCACGTACCCAGCGGTTATTAACTTCCACATGGGTCAGCTGGCCGTTAGGGCTTTGCTGCGCGGCGGCGACACCAAAGTCACGGCTTTGCACATTGAAGCTAAAGACACGCCCCGGAAACGCGTCAAATGCCACCAGTGCGCTTGTTTTAGGGGTAATATTCGCAACCGCTTTTTCTCGATAATCCGCCGCAACCCAAAGCGAATCAGTGGGAATAAATGTCAGTAGCGGCATGTTCGCATTGGCGGTACTGCCCACTTTGAGCTGCAAGTTGGTCACCACACCATCGCTAGGGGCAAACACTTGGGTATGAGAAAGGTCTAATTGCGCCTGCTTTAATGTATTTTGTGCGGCGCGAACGCCACTACTTTGCCCTGGAAGTCCACCTAACTGCACTTTTAACACGAGCAACTCCTGCTTAGCAGCATGCAGATTCGATAGCGAGGCATTATTGTTAGCCAGCGAATTATCCAGCATCGACGCCGAAACTAACTTTTGCTTTGCCAATTTATTTATTCGGTTAAATTCGCTATTGGCATTATTAAAAGCGGCCTGATTAGTCGCAACATTAGCTTCAGCCACTGCAACCTTGGCATACATAGCCTCTTCTTGTTCGCTCGCCTGCTCTAGCGCTAACTGCGCCTTTTCCACTGCCAATCGGTATTTACGGTCATCAATGCTAAAAAGCGGGTCACCTTTACGCATTTTTTGATTATTCTCAGCCTGAACGTCCACCACAGTACCTGTTACTTCTGCTGCGACTTGAACCACATAGCCTTGCACCCGGCTTTCAGTGGTGAGTGGAGCATAGCGATCAGCAATAACGATATAGCCAATAAAAATAATAAATAGAATAATGAGGCTTTGCATCCAACGACGAAAAGCATGTTCTGCGGTTTGCATGGATAAGTCCAAGGTCGATCTGAGGGGCAAGTATTATAGATATTGCTAATTAGATTAAATAGAATGACAAATAGCGCATTTACAACCTATAGGTAGGACAATGAACATTAGCATGGATGATCTACACCTGTTTGTATTAACTGTTCAACATGGAGGGATCAGCGCTGCAGCAAAACAGCATTCGTTACAGCGTTCGAAAGTAAGCCGGCGCTTACAAGAACTGGAAAAGGCTTTGGGTTGCCAATTACTTATTCGCACCACACGCCAAATAGAGCTCACAGAAAATGGTCGCTTGTTGTACCAGCAAATTAATCAGCCATTAAGTGGCGTGGCGCAGGCGGCAAAGTTACTCAGTAATCAGCAAAAGTCTTTGCAAGGGGTATTAAGAGTCGCCGTTCCCGCCGCGCTTATTACCTCTAATATGTTCAGCCTATTGATCGATAATTATCTTGAGCAGTTTCCAGATGTATTATTAGAAGTGTTGCATTGTCAGGAAAGTGTCGACCTTAAACGAGACAACGTCGATATCCAGATCTTACCCGATGGGGTTAAGGTGATAAATGAGGATTATGTACAGCAAACTCTATTGCGATTCCCGAGTAGCTTAGTCGCGTCTGCTGATTACTTGCAAAATCATGAGCCTATAGTCGATTTTGACGACTTGTTTAAGCACCCTATCATGGTGAGCCGTTATAATTTTGCATCACTCCCCGACAACCTCACTATTAGGCTGTGCTCTGACGATTTACGCTTAATTCAGCACATGGCAAGCAGTAACAAAGGCGTCGCCCTATTGCCAACCATCTTAGTCCAAGATGCGCTTAAATCAGGCGAGTTGCTCGCAGTGTTACCCAAAGAAAAGCTGCCAGAAATCAAACTCACCTTAATCTATGCTTCTAGGCAGTTTTTACCAGAGAAGAGCCGAGCATTGATCGAGCTGCTTAGGGATACCTTTAAGTTCAATTAATCGCTAAATTAAAACTCACGATTTCAAGACAAGATAATGACAACAAAAAGGGCTGCACCTAAGTGCAGCCCTTTAAAATAATAACTAAATGACGTATTACGCGATTAAAGGCTTATGCCAGCAATAAGAAGCCAACAAAAGTCATGCCTGCGGCGAGTAATGCGTAAGGCAACTGAGTCACCGCATGACTCACTAAGTTACAACCTGAGCCTTGCGCCGCGAGCACCGTGGAGTCAGAGTAGAAACACGCCTGACTACCAAATGATGATGCCGATAAAAGTGCACCAATCACCAATGGAATATTGGCGTCGACTGACTGAGCCAGTGGCATCACAATCGGAATTGATACCGCAAAAATACCCCAGCTAGAACCTGTCGCAAAGGCCAAAACCGACATGGTTAAAAACACCACGGCTGGCAATAGTTGCGGCGTCATAAACGGGCTTAAGCTCTCAATGACATATTGTGGCAGCATCAATTTATCGCATACATCTTTAAAGATGAATGCGGCAATTACGGTACCAATTGCTGGTAGCATATTTTTAAAGCCATCAATCATCTGCTCCATCATCTCTGACAGTGGCATCAGCTTTTGTAGACCATAATACGGCAAGGTAACTGCAAGTGTAGCAATCAGACCTTTAAGCACATCGATGTCAAAATACACGGTAAAGCCGACCAACAAGATGATTGGTACAAAGAAGTTATGTAGCTTGCCGCCATCGTCGGCATGCTTAAATTCATCTTCAATCGCTTTTAATGCGTACTCGTCAGAAGTTTGCACTTCATCTAAGTCCATCTGCTTAATCGCTGGCTCACCTTTAGCCGCTGCAATTTGCGCCTTTTTCATTGGGCCAAATGCAGGCACGATCCCTAAGATCACCAATAGCACCATAGCCACAGCCAACCATGCATACAGCATATAAGGAATGGCCTGCATATAAACCGCAATGCCCTGGCCTTCAGCCGCTATGCCGTTATCGACAAGCAAACCACCAAAAAATACTGCCCAGGTCGATAATGGTACCAGTACGCAAACCGGTGCTGCGGTTGAGTCCACTACATAAGCTAACATCTCACGCGACACTTTAAACTTATCGGTGACCCGCTTCATGGTTGAGCCAACCGTTAGTGCATTGAGGTAGTCATCGATAAAGATAACCGCCCCAAGAATAAAGGTCATAAACAGTGATGATTTTTGCCCTTTGGCAAACTTCAATGCATGACGACCAAACGCCATCGAGCCACCGGTACGCACTAGCAGAGCAATCAGAGCACCAAAGCCACCACACACAAGGATCAGCCAGCCGATGGTTTCATCGGTCATAACAGACAAAGAGGTATCAGCAAAATTAGTCAGTAAATTCTGCGGCTCATACATAGCCAAGCCAACTAATGCACCGATAATCAAAGAAAGAATTGGGCGGCGTAGCACAATCGCTAACACCAATACCACCACAGGTGGGATAAGACTTAAGGCTGTCGGTTCAGACATGCGCTAACGTCCTTATAATAAAGTGCCAAAATGGCAATTAATCACCAAACTCACGCAATTATTTGCGAAGTTTAATTGCTGCTTTACCGTTGAGATACCTGCCGATACCTTGAATTTTACGGGCTATTTTGGGGCCCCTAGTAAAAACATCGCGCAGAAAATAATCCCCATTGGCCTTTGAGTCAATAATAAATATCCCCATTGAGTGAATTTTTATAAGCACCACTGACGTAAAAAACGCAAGCCATTGAATACATTAACTTTAACAATATTGACGCCAATGACAAATTACAGCCAATTTTGACTTAAAAATACCGAAATCTTTGCCTAATCCCAGCGGGTTTTACATTTCATCAATTTGGACTATTCGCTCTCTTCCGATTTAGAAATAAAAATACGATTTAAGTCCTTACCCCACAATTGAATAATTTTTCGGTTTTTAGCTTTATTCCAAAAACATTTACCGAATAAGATAATGCCTGCGCCCTCGAAATCTCGCCTTTCAGTTAACCCAAAGCGCTGCTGTAATGCTTTAGCGATATTATCAATTGGGATCCCAACGTCTTTGCTATCAGCAGGGTTAAGCCAAAGCCCCTCTTTATCCATATGGGAAATGGTGCCCCAGTACATTCTAGGAGAGCCATTTTCTGTTGGCTCGGCATCGGCAAAATTGACGAATAGGTTCTTGGCGCGCCAGCGGTATTTCTGATCGGTATAAACCCACAGTTCTGAACTGGCCAGCTCACTGCCACGCATTAAGCTGTGCAATATCTTCTCTAGGCCTTCACTGGCAATACGCTTTTCAACAGTGGAAGAATGAGCTGCGACGTCACTGGGTGACGGACTCACAGCCTGCTGCTGTGGGCTTGCTTGCGTCTGTGTTTGCAGCTCAGATCCCACGCTGGGCTGAAAATCCGCTTCATCAAGCGGTTTCTTCCCCGTAGATAAGGCAACATCTGCCTTGGTGTTTAACGATGCTCGCTCATCTGTCATAGACTTAAATGATCGCGGATGGCGACTAAAATCAATCATCATCGCATCGCTATCAGCTAATATCTGATTCACCTCAACGACATGCTGCTCTTCGCGCTCTTTAGCCGCAGAAGGTTTGAATTCGCGGCAACCAGTCTGGTGATAGCGCGAACCAAAGCAGGCGGCCTTACCATCTTTAGATGCTTTACGGTAATAGGCTTTACCTGCGCAAGCAGGACATATCAATGCCTGACGATATTGCTCGATATCTAACTCACTGAGCTTTTGAAACTTAAATATAGAGTAAGTGATAGGATTCGACTCATCGAATAAACATATCGCGTCAAGCATGCTAACGTCCTAAATTGCATTATTTTTTAATCATAGAGAATAACGACTACCGCGACAAGCATGTCACTGACGACTAGACTGCCATAAAATCATTTCCACATTTACCGAAATAATGATTGACACTTTTTCAAATCGGATTATTATTTGCCCAACTTATTATTTCGGTTATTCCGGAAATAACAAATAAAGAATCTAGAGGTAAACACCATGAGCCCTGAAATCATTGCAATGGCAAAAGAGTCAGCCGGAATGTTTCTATTCCTTGCAGCTGAGTTAACCGTACTATTTATCGCGATTAGCTATATCGTCGGATTACTACAGGAGTATATTCCTCCAGAAAAGATCCAGTCGATTTTGAGTTCAAAGAAAGGCAAAGGCTATGTTATTGCAGCGCTACTCGGTGCGATAACGCCATTTTGCTCCTGCTCGACGATCCCTTTCTTAAAGGGTCTATTAAGAGCAAAAGCGGGCTTTGGTCCTATGATGGTTTTCTTGTTCTCAAGCCCATTATTGAACCCAATTATTATTGGCCTATTTATCGTGACCTTTGGCTTTAAAGTGGCGTTATTTTATTTCGTCGTTGCCATGGTGGTTTCAGTAACAGCTGGTTATGTGCTTGAGAAACTTGGCTTTGAGCGTTACGTAAAGCCTGAAGCATATGAAGCTGCGGGGATTTCAAGCTGTGGTACAAGTTGTGACGATACAGCAAAACAAAAAGCTAACACTGAAGCCGCTTGCTGCTCAGCACCTGAAAAAGTGGAGCCAGTTGCCCAAGCAAGTTGCTGTTCAGAGCCCGCTCTCGCAACGGTCAGCAGTGGTTGCTCTACTCAGGTAGAAGCAAGTAGCTGCTGCGAAGCTCCAGCGGTAAAAGAAGATAGTCGTTGGATGCGCGTATGGCGTTCAACTTGGAAAGACTTTAAGCAAGTACTGCCTTACTTAATGATTGGTATTTTAGTTGGTTCGCTTATCTATGGCTTTATTCCTACAGAGCTAATCGCAAAATACGCCGGAGAAGGTACTTGGTATGCTATTCCAATCGCAGCTGTAATTGGTATCCCACTCTACATTCGTGCAGAAGCGGTGATCCCACTAAGCTCAGCCTTAGTCGCGAAAGGAATGGCATTAGGTTCAGTGATGGCATTGATTATTGGCAGTGCAGGGGCAAGCTTAACCGAGGTGATCTTGCTTAAATCTATCTTCAAGAACCAAATGATTGCAGCATTTTTAGCGGTTATCTTGGGTATGGCGATAGCGGCAGGTTACCTATACACGCTGATCTTTTAATGCTTAATGCTCATTAGCTCAGAGCCATAGTGACTGCGCGGTTTAAAAAGTGAACAATAAATGTTCGCCGTCATTAAAAAACAGCGTATAATCGCACCGTAACGACAAGTTTAGCAATAGCTTAAATTTGTCCGCACGGTGCTTTTTTATCGATTCAATTAACCCATTGGAGAATATGATGGCAAAAAATCACCAGCAAACGCATACCGAACACGAAAGTGGTCGCGGCGTAATAAAAGATAACGCTTTAAAGGCAATCGTTACTAGCTCGCTATTTAGAACGCGCACTGAAAAACCAAAGAAAGGTAAAGGGTCTTACAACCGCAAACAACAAAAGGGGCAAAAGCTGAAGGGCTTTGCCCCTTTTGACTATCTGGCACTACATTAACGGCAAGCTCCAGTGTTTCCCATACCGCTATGACACTGAGCGTATAGATAAAAAGCTATTGATAAATCTGGCCATTATGCTTAAGCCAACCACCAATATGGCGCCCCCTAGGATCATGATGAGTCCAATGCACTACCCCACCGCGATCATTCCACTCATATTCACCGTAAAACTCAACTGAATCACCAACATTTAAATCCGCTATTCGCGGCGCTAAATCAATATTGTGAGCGACTAAAACCGTTTGCCCGTGTGGCAATGTCACAATAAATCGTTGATGACGGCTACCTTTATCATCATCTGCTAGAACCTTACTGACCACGCCAGAGCTTTGCACTTGAAGGTTACTCAGCCCCTGCTCAAAAGCTCGCTGCAATTCTCCTGCGCTACTCTGTTGCTCACCAGAAAATGGTGCAGCTAAGCCTGATGTTGTCGCACCATGTAAATTCCCAGTGCTTGTAAATACGCGATTATAGGCAAAGCTCGCAATAGCCAGTACCACCAGCATAATGCCAATACGGTATAAAACGCCGTTAATCGACTTTCGGTGCTGCGATTGCGAAGTCCCCTTTTGCAGATGAAGCTTCTGCAGATTTAGATGCTCCAGATTAAGCTTCTGCCGTTCTCTAGTCGGTGCTAGAGTCAGCCCTTCGATCTGCGCTTCTACCGCCCTGCGCTTACCATCTTTTTGCGTCAGTATTTGAAAAGAGATGCTATCTCCCACCAAGGGTCTACGTGGTATCAAGCCTAACGCAGACACATGAATAAATACTTCATTATTGGAGTCATTAACGTCATCAGCCTGCTCAATACGAATAAAACCAAATCCTTTCGTATCATTCCATCGTACCAATTGACCTTTATATATCATCAAGTCTCTCTCTTTTAAGATCCTGTTAAGTCGGCTAAACGTTGTATCAGCGATTTAGGCCATAGTGTTTGATAAGGGGCAATTTGCACTGTTATTGAATGTAAAATGTCCAATGCCACAAAAGTATCTGCCGCCGCATATTGCAGTTGTAGCTCACTCAGCGGCTCTGCAAGTGGCTTGCCCCAATTTGATAATGTCACCTTTTTGCTTTTAGGCAGCTTTAGTGCCAAAACCGTTGCGGCTGCTTGCTGTGTGCCTAGCTGTTTAGGTGCACCAAGTTGATTCATCAGCCAATTTAGATCCAGTATCGCGATGATACTAATATCAAAATCTCGCTTCATTGCATTGATATCATGTCTCAAGCCGATACCAATTTTAAGCAGATGTTCATTGCTTAATACCGGTGCCAGTGCCGCCTTAAAGGGCTCTATATTCTCAGACTGCATGCGAAACAGATAGCAATGAGTGGCAGTTGCTATTTGAATCAATGAGATAGGATTAGTATTACGTCGCCCCTTTTCAAAGGTGGCCGCCGTTTCGGTATCAAAACCTAGCCAAGATTGCGCTTCAATATCGGCTATCGCCGCTTGCAGCGACTCAAGCGTAACCACACAGACCTGTCGTGATTGGCCATCTTGCTCTGCAGACACATTCTGAATAAGTTCGACATTGAATTCAGTTAGTCTAGATAAGTCACTGTCATCAATTCGAGTAATTAAACGAGTACGCAGCTGCAACCAATCAAGCTTTAATCTGTTCTCTTTTGTGGTGATCTCGCGAAAAAATGACGCTTCAGCGGCCTGCATGACGTTAAAATAAGCCGCTGCATCTTTACCTAGCTCTCGGCGAATTGTCGCGGATTTATCTGCCGCTAAACCAAACTTAAATAGACTCATTAGATTACTCTACATTGTAAAATTACGGCTCGTAACCATATCGAGCCTTACAGCGTGCATAAGCAAATAGTTGGCACCATGCAAAGCTGTCAATATCGTTAAACTCGCAACGGTTCCCAATCAAGTATTACTGAGTCACCCACATTAAGCCAAAGCCCTGCGCATTAGCCTCAGTCACCTTGCGTCTAAAGCGCTCCATCCCCTGAGTCATCTCTTGATACTCAGGCTCCTGCACAATGTAATCGGGATTATGTATCGCAAGCCAAGCATCGAATCGGTCTCTAACCCTGCACTCATCAAGTACTGATAGCAGTGACACCAAGGCGGGTAAGCGATGGCTTTCAAATGCAAATGATTCATTATCAGCATCCATCTTTATCGCATCGTGGTGCGTTATATCCAGCCAGGTTTGAAACAAACTGCCCGCGCCTTTTACTCGCTCTTCAGTATTATTGAGAATGTAATGATAAAGGTCCACATTACGATGATTTGCATCAGGCCCTATCATCATCGCCTCGTGTTCAGGCCAATCATTAGGCAAAGACTGCGCACCAGAGCCTGCTATCAACTTGGCGATTTTGCTCAGCAAAGAGCCGCGCTCCTGAAACACATCAGCCTGAGGCTTTTGCCCCTGTAAATAAGCGTCCAACGTTTGCGGGCGAGCCTTCAAAAATCGAATATGCTCATTCGGTAATGAAAATATATTTAAACATAGCGCCATTTACTCTCCCTAAAGCCATATCAAACGACTTGCATACTACTTGTCTCATAATTAAGCCGCGTCATGAGTAAGTCGTGTCATAGTTTAATTAGCTGTAAAAAACTCGCTAAGTTTTGCAATTTTTATCAAGCGGATAGTAAGGCTTAGACAATAAAAATGCGAGCTTACTCGCTCGCATTTTTATTTCGATTAACGTTCGTCTAGCACTATTCTATATGGCCAAAACGTCCCATTTGGTAATCCTCAACCGCTTGGCGGATCTCTGCTTGAGTGTTCATCACAAACGGGCCCATGTGAACAATGGTCTCATTTATCGGCTGGCCTATCAGTAATAGGATCCCAGCGCCATCATCACCTGCTTGTAACTGCGCTATAGTGTGGCTGTCTAATACCAACATGTGTCCCGCCTTGTATGCCTGCTTTGGCTGTTCAGTAATAGCGTCCCCGTTTACAGGCAAACCTTGTTGTAGCGACCCCGCATAGATATAAATCCCCACAAATCGATTTTCATTTAACTCAAGTACACTAAAATCAAGCTCGCTCTTTGCCTCAGGTGCAAATATAAGATCCGCTATCTGAGCACTGCCAGCAAGCCCCTGTAAAGGCGAACTTAACCTATGCTCGCCAACATGCCAACGGCCAGCCAATGCTTTAAAAGACACTCCCTCTATAGTCGCTTGAGGTAACTCAATATCGGCCGTATCTTGATAGCGTGCCGGTCGCATTTTGTCCTTTGCAGGCATATTCAACCAGATCTGAAAACCATGCAGCCCATCATTAGCATCCTTTAATGGCATTTCAGAATGGATCACGCCACTTCCTGTGCTCATCCACTGTACATCACCGCTACGGATAGCTTTAACGTTACCTAATTGGTCCTTGTGCTCAAAACCACCTTTTAAAATATAGGTGAAGGTTTCAATGCCGCGGTGCGGATGCGCGGGGAATCCACCGATAAAATCATTTTTATCATCAGATTTTATTTCATCTATCATCAAAAAAGGATCGAAACCTAACTGATTAAAATCAGCGACTCGGCGGATATTAACCCCATCACCATCCATTGCTTTATGCGCTTGATATTGTGCTAGCAGCTTCATCATTCTTGCCTCATTAATCTCTAATGACTGTAGCATAACAAGCATAAACTAGAATAAATAACGCTAAAAGGTACACCAAACGTTCGAAAAAACAGAAGGTAACTTACAGCCTTCTAGTGGTTTTCATTGGTTAAAAGGGATGATCAACCATCACCCAAGCATTTGTCGCTTCATCGGAGTGTGCAATATCAAACCGAATAACGATCCCAGCAGTTAAGGCTCGCAGCGACACGCCATAATCAAACTTTACATCAGACAACAATTCGCTGGCACTATACTGTGGCGCGACTCGACCCGCTTCAGCAAAACCCACCAGCTGAAACCAATCTAAGCGTAAGAACCTTAACCAATTCACATCTTCTATTGGATTAGCCCTCAAGGTGTAACGGTATTCAGCACTGGTATAAATGGCAGCTTTGTCATGAAATCGATTTTGCTCGAAACCCCGCATACGATAAAAGCCACCTAAGGTAGCCCCTTCATTATAAGGCGCAGCATTGGTTATTCTACGGCCACCTTGCTCGTCATATTCAAGCTCCCAGGACGGGGAGTAACCGCTCCAAAAGTTTAACGCTAATATTCGTTGGCTTGCCCAATCAGACTCACCAAAAGAGAAATATTTACTCATATCGAGATTAATGAAGGTCCACTCACTATCAGAATCTAGCCAAGAGACATCTCGTGATATAGAAAGGTACTGACTACTGCCATAACTTGGATTGACCGAGAAATCGGTGTTGTCATATAAGATCCCAAGCTCAACAGCATGAATACTGCCGTCAAGCGGTTCATCTTCAAACTCAAAACTTTGATAACGATTGAACTGGCGCAGCACTATTACCGTCGCACCACTTTCAAGAGGGTTCCACTCTTTACCACCACTAGGCTCTGAAATGAGTAAACCGTTTTCTAACTTATATTCAACTCGCCCCTTATCTTTGGTCGCCCCTATAGGTAGAGCATATTCAAGCTTAATGTCGAACCAATTAGAGGATCCATCAGCCTCTAAAAACTGCTGATTATTGGAACCATTGCTTCCAGGCAGTGGCGTACCCGACGGGATGAACTCGCGCGCTCCTCCCGTATAGGCTCTTTGATCTGGGTAATAGCCCAAAAAACCATAGGCGCTTAAAAAGAAGCGCTCGGTTTTAGGCAGTTTTACATTCCATACTCCAAGTCCAGCGCCTTGACTCACATCGCCGCCAAACACGGTGCCGCCGACAGTCATTTGATCTTGAAAGTAACCACTAAGCATTCCACCCACACCGATGTTCAACCCCATAGAGTCGGTGCTAAATAGGTAGGGTAGAATCAACTTTTCTTTGACATTGTCAGGGGTTTCCACCCTATCGATCGTTGTTTTTACATTGGCAGCAGGGGCCGAATAGCTAAGCTGAGGCAGCAACAAACAGACCCAAGCTA
Organism: Shewanella sp. 0m-8; assembly: GCF_052977265.1. NCBI lineage: Bacteria > Pseudomonadati > Pseudomonadota > Gammaproteobacteria > Alteromonadales > Shewanellaceae > Shewanella > Shewanella sp. 0m-8. The sequence goes on from NZ_JBRIMB010000020.1 coordinate 13,043, forward strand.
ACGCGTAACTCACCCGCTTAAGCCTCAGCTCCACATTCCGTTTAAGCATAATCACTCCTTTGCAAAACCCGCTTAATTCTTACCGCCATAAAGAACCCTGTCGCTATCTGAAAAGATAACATCTATGACTTGTCCCTGAGTCATAAAGCCACTGAAAACCAATATCTTTGCCTAGGTCCACAAAATAAAAATCATAACAAAAACAGCTAAACAATGACGAAACAATACCAAAACAACATAGAAGCAAAAGCATAACATCTGATATATTCTGAGAATTGTTTCTGTAGCTCGAATCTGCAGATATGTTTAATCTAGTAAAACGTGTAGATAATGCGTTATATGTTGGAGGCTTTTTTTGAGTAAATCATTCTCTCCAGATCTCAATTGGGATCTGATTAAAAACGAATATTCCAAAGATAATCGAATAAAAATAAACAACATATGGCTTACTGAAGATGCGCAAGATATTAGGCAATGTTTAGCGAATGACACGGAGTTTTCTCATGCTTATACTCAAGCTGGCAAAGCAATAGAATCGAGCAATAGTGCATTAAGAGCTATGCCTAGCAATAGTCAAAAGACACTCTTCCACAATCTATACCAAGATGCCGCTCAAGGTGTGGGATTTTGGTATGGTCGCCATATGATATCCCCATCTAGTCCGACTACTTTAAATGCCGTTAAACGCTATTTAAATTCCGAGGAGCTGCTTGAAAAGATCAGGTTCATATCTGGTAGAGCTGATATCAAGCTCGCAAGTGCTCAAGGAACACAATATACCCCGGGCAACTTTTTAACTCGCCATAGAGATGTGGTTGAACATGAGGGTCGAATACTCGCCTTTGTATTAAGTTTTAGTCCAGAGTGGCACCCTGACTGGGGAGGTTTACTGCAATTTTATCAAGACGATGGCACCCCGAGAGATACTTGGGCACCACAATTTAACTCCATGACTTTATTTGATGTTAAACATGTCCATGCAGTCACCTATTTGGCTCCTTTTTGCCCATCGAAGCGCTTATCTATAACGGGCTGGTTCCGTTCTCAATAATATAATATTGATTGGTATTGGTGCGGATGAGTCCGCACTTTTCTTTTGCACTACCGTTGGCTAGCATCATTTACAATCGCCACTTCACAGCTTTTAGCAACAGTCCTAGCACATCAAGTGTTAATGGTTAATATTTGACACCCGTTAACAAGCATCCACTGAGTAACACAACAGCATGACAGAGTCTTCATTCGTTCGAGTTAAGCAAGTCTTCATTAGCGCTATCTGGGCGACACTTGCCAGTATGTCGCTCGGCTTAGCATTTAAGATTTGGTTAGCTCAATGGGTCGAGAAGGATGACTTGGCTCTGTATCACACGGTCGTTGATATCATCTCTATGTCACTTATCTTATTGAGTGGCTTTCGTACCTCTATGGTAGTCAGTTTCTCTCAAACCAAGAACGATAGAGATATCACTAATATTTTCCGTTATTCACTTATTTTTATGGTGCTATTTACCTGGGGGCTAGTGCTGCCTTACATCAAGCATCAACTGAATATCGATGTTGAATACATCCAATTGGTGGGGATTATTCTGGGTATGGGGTTTAAGGTGTATTTTACCAATCAAATCGGCATGTACCGCCTCTATGACATTGCTAATAAGACTATCTGGATAGAGCCGCTGGTGCAGATATTGCTGTTTTTAGTTTGCTATTATCTATTGGCCTTATCTCCTGTGTCCTCGCTATTTTTCAGCTTAATGCTATCTAACTTAGCCGTTGCGGCCTATATGTTTATTCAGCGTAGAAAGCAGATTGCCACTACGCCACTAGCCCCTGTGCAACTCGATTCAGAGATGCGTAATTTCGTCAAAAAAAGCATGATGTCTTCACTTGAAGTTGGCGCCAGTATCTTGATGGTGTACATCACGGTATTGCTAACCATTGGCTACTTTACTATTGACGAACTCGGTGACTTCCAGGTCGTTGTCCGCCCTCTGATTGCTTATTTAACTATGCTGTTTGTTTTCCCTGTTTATCGCTATATTTTGCCTGAACTAGCCCAATGTCTTCGCAGTGGACAGCATCAACAGATCCAACAAATACGCCGTTGGTTCTTTAAACTTAGCCTAACAATTAGCGTCGGTTTATTAATTGTATTATTGATGTTTAGCGATGAAATCGTCGGCTTTGTCTTCCCCGACACTTACGCTAACGCCGCACCTATCTTGCTGCATTTTGCGCTGTTTTTTGGTTTTATGATGCTCAACGCTTTTCAGGTCGTCTATATCAAAGCACATGGCTTGTTTTTACAGAGCTTAATGATCCGTCTGTTAGGTGTTGCAACGCTACTCATCATGTTCTATCTACTTAGGCTGTTTACCGACAACGTTGTCGCGGTAATTTTAGCCCTAGGTTGTGGCTATTTAACCATGTTTATCGCCTCAAGCATTATCGAACGCAAGCTGCTTAAACAGCACGCGCTCAATGAGCCAGAATGAACGCATTAGCGAATAGTAAAAAGAAAAAGAGCCGCAATATAATCATTGCGGCTTTGAAGGCTTAACTCAATCTAGGGGAGGACTCCCCCTCTGCATAGATTGAAATTAGGCAGGGTGCTCGTACTAATCTAAGTCAGTACCTGAAATTAAAAGAGTGCTTTACTGAACTCTATTATTCTTCAGCAGCAATCAGCTCGATCTCATTGCTTGCCTGTGCGCCATGGATCTGAATCGCGACCTTATAAAGTTCAACCGCCCCAGCTGCAGCTTTAGAATCTAAATCTAAGTCAGTGGCATCAAAGGTGTATTGCCCCTTGGTCGCCGTTTCAGTCAAAACTCCGCCACATTCGTCATTGGTGCTAGTGTCACACTTATAGCCTTGAGTCACATGCCAGCGTTTCCACGCCTTTGGCTTAGTCGATGGTGACGCAGGATCTGGGTAACCAAAATAATAAATGTCGTAATTTGTGGCCTGAGTAATGGCTTTATTATCTCCATCATTCAAGCTAAACGTGATTGCGCCAGTTGCCCCATCAAAGCTCTTAAGACTCATCTCGATACTCGTGGCTTCACTAATATCAATAACATCTGCAACAGGCGGTGGCACAACCACTGGTGGCTCGGTAACATCATTATTGTCATCATCGCTGCCACACCCCATAAGGAGCACAGAGCTTGCCAATAAGGCGCTCAATAATTTGACCTTCATAATTGACTCCTTAATTAAAATGACCCGTATGACAAGTCGTGCATTCCATATCTGTCTTCACGCTGGCAGCTGAGCCCATCGTCTCTGTTACGCCATGGCATGACTGACAAGCTTGCGCCTCCGCTGAAGGTTTCGCCTCAGGCAGCAACGAGATATCTTCACCACCATGAGCACGGTTAAGTAGCTCTACAATGTGATAAGCCATACTGGCTGAAAGGCGCTTACAACGCTCTCCCTTCTCTTTAAACACCTTGCCTGAAGCCGCTGACCAATTACTGATTGAAGAGTGGCAAAGTGGGCTATTAGCAATAGATGTTTTCCCCACCTCTAGACTCTTTTCTGCTGTAGAGCCAATACCAGTAATAAATGCATCAGATGAAAGAGGTAAATCTTCAGTTTCGTAATAGCGGAATGATGCGCCGATAATCGCGCTATTTTGACCGTTAATATCATCTAGAATATTGATTAACATACCCGCCGCGTTTAAGTTACCGCAGATGGTGCCTTGACCCACAATCCCTGCCCAGCCGTAGCCCGCAAGCGCGGTTGGGATCGAGGCAAACTTATCAGCATCAACACTAGTTGATTGCGCCAACATGGTAATAATCGAGTGGAATACTTGGTGCATACAGCCGCCACCTGTTTCATAGGCTAGCTTTGCCGTCGCCATTGCATCCAGCGGCACATACTTAAGCTGCTCACCGATCTCTAATCGATAGTTACCGTCTGCATCTGTGGCGGCAAAAGCTGAAGTCCCCACTAATGCTGCACCAGCAGCGGCCGTGCTTAATCCGATAATTTTGGTTAACGCCTGACGTCTATCAATACTCATAATAATCACCCTATATCCATCATTATTTTATTTTGTCTATAAGCCTCTGGGCCTATGTCGATTAGTCAACGAGTTCAAATTTTGGATAACGACTCGATGGAGTAACTGTAAGAAATGAGGAAAATAAAAATGTGATTTATGACTGATGAAGCTAGCAGCAACACAACTCAACAATTAGACGCCGCATCAACGAATCAACGCACCGCGGCACATCTCAAATACTGCGAATTTGTGATGGCAATCACTTAATTTGTGGTGATTTGCGGCATTTTATACACATGATTAGGTTAATGAATTGTATGAATCAATGTGACCAAGCTCCCAATTAGCCATACTGACCTATACACAGGACTCAATTTTGCCACCTTTAAACAACATAAGTACCAGGATCACAGACTTCATTAGTTTTACTTCATAGACTTGTATACATTGATAGTTCTAGTGAGGCGGCGAAGATGCAATTGGGACATTGCAGATTTGATATTGAAAAAGAAGAGTTAACGAACTTAGACAATGGCAATACTTGGCACCTACCAAGAGCCGAACTGCAAGTTTTAACCCTATTGATAGACTATCAAGGCAAAGTGGTGGCTAAACCACTATTAAAAGCCGGTGATGGCAAGCAGCCTCCTCTTAGTGACTCCTCGGTGACCCGAGCGGTATTCACACTTCGCTCATTCTTGGGCCCGCAATATGAGTCACTCATAGAAACGGTCAAAGGCCAGGGGTATCTGTTACGCCACCATCGAAGCAGAAAGGCAACTCAACCTGGATCACCGCGCAAAAGGCTCCCTTTTAAACTCACTGCAATATTGACTTTTTGTTTAGTCCTCGCCTTAAGTTGTGGCTGGATTTTTTACGCTGCGCCCGGTTTATCTAAAAGTAAACCCACACCACTGCAAGCCAGCAAAGTCAGTACCATCGCAGGACAAGCTGTCTACGTCATTTTGTATTCCCATTCAAAAACCAACAATGGTTTATTGCTCGAGTTGGGCCAAATCATGAAAAGCAGTCTACGCCAATGCCCGCTCACAAGTTGGAAGAACGTGTACTTGTCGCTATCCCACGACAAGCAAGTCCTTAATATCACCTTACGGGGTGATCAATTTGGCCAATCCATCATTCGCAATTTAAAGATTAGTGATCTGCGCCAACCCCAGCAGTTTATCAATCAGCAATGGCTGCAAGACGTTGAGATTTGTGACTAGCCGCTTAATCAATAATATCAAGAATAAGAACGAGGAATTGAGTATGACGCGAACATGGCGCTGGGCGATAAATATCATCATTTTGCTAGCTTTACTGAGCTGCGTCGCGGTGATCTATCAACTAACAGCAAAGCAGCCTAGCTTTATGCTTAGCTGTAGCTCAGAGCTATTCAATCGACAGAAAATGAATCAAGACAGCCAGCATTACCTATTAGTCGACCTGTTTTCTAAAGACGGACAAGCACAAATCAACTATCGCTATTTCGACCTAGACGGCAATTCAGCGGGCTCAGTGTCCATGCAAGGGCACGTCAATCAGGTTGATATTGATAACATGTTTTATGATATTTCAGTCAAAACCAAACAAGAGTTTACACACTCGAACCAGGAACAGGCTCCAGAGCATTTTAAATACCTGTCTTATGTCAGCAGCCTAAACCTGAATAAGAAGGGCATGCATAATCTAAGCGTTCAAGTCTTAGAGCGCGATGAAAATAAAGACTTTGCAGTGGTGCTGTTTCAACCCAGCAATACGGTATGCGGCTGCCGACTTGTCAATTAAGCACATGCGTTAGAATGCCAAAAAACACTCTTCCAAAACCATAAAACAGACTCAATGTAAATTATTTGTATATTTTTTGATCTAACAAAGTTTCAGCAGCGTAATGGTTGTCGAAACTAAACATCAAGGAATATAGCAATGAAATTTTCAACTCCATTCGCACGTTATGCCTCTGTCATTACCATTTCAGTATTAGGTCTAACTGCATGTAGCGATGATGATAATGATATAGTCCCCCCTCCATTTGTACTCTATGAATCTGAAATTCGTGTCATACACGCAGGTAGTGATGCACCGCTAGTCAATGTTACCGCCAACGGCGCTAACTTTGTTGACGATGTGGACTATGCCATGTCGAGCGGTTTAACAACGGTGCCAAGTGGCAGCTACGCCGTAGCGGTCGATGCACTTTTACCCGACGGTACGACAACAACAGTATTAACTGCGGATTTAGATACTGAAGCTGATACAGAATATACCGCCGTTGCCTTAGGCAAAGTCGCTGACAACTCACTCATGCTTAAACTGATTGCCAACCCAGAGCAAGATATCGCCGATAACTACGCACGAGTGCAGGTGTTGCATGCCGCGCCTGCCGTTGGGCTGGTAGATGTCTACGTTACCGAACCGAATGCCGATATCAGTACAATGCAGCCAACCCTATCAGCAAACTATATGGATGCGAGTCCACAACTTGAGGTACCTGCCGCTAAATATCAAATTCGTATTACGGCTGCGGGTTCAAAAGATGCAGTATATGATTCAGGGCCGGTAACATTAGCCGATGAAGAAGATTACTTTATCTCGGCTATCCCTAATACTTGGACCGGTATGTCTCCTGTAGCTCTGCTTGTGGCGCTGCCTGAAGGGCAAGTATTACTCAATGACATAAACAGTGGCAGTGATATACGCGTCATACACGCCGTAGCCGATGCGCCAGCGGTTGACGTATTTTTAGATGGCAGCACAACTGCAGCAATCACAGATCTGATGTTTAAAGGCGTTGTCGGTTACGTTAACATCCCAGCAGGTGACCATACCGTTACAGTTGCAGCCAATGCCGACAACAATGTTGTTGTCATCGACAACGCACCATTTGAGTTAGACCTTGGTGACAGCTACTCAATTTTTGCCGTAGGCTCTTTAGCTGATAACGACATTGCCCCTTGGATCATCATGGAAAATACCCGAGTGGTAGCAACAGAGGCTAAGTTAACGGTATCTCATGCCGCATACTCTGCGCCTAATGTTGATATTTATTTAACTGCAACCGATGATATTGCTAATGCGACCCCAGTACTGACAGATGTGCCATTTGAAGCCTCTTCAGGTAGCTTAAGTGTTCCTGCTGGTGACTATGTGGTTAGCGTAACAGTTACAGGTACTAAAACCGTGGCCATAGGTCCATTACCCATTAGCTTAGAAAATGGTGGTATTTATGGTGTTGCTGCAATCGATACCGATACCAGTGGTGTATTTAGTGTCATTTTACTAGATGACTTCGTCACTAATAAATAGTTACGGCTAACGCATTACAGATATCGAATACAGATATCTCATACAGATAAATAGTGCTCTATTAATTACAGTATTTACAACCAACAAAAACGCCATGCAATGCATGGCGCTTTTATTACTAATACGTCAGTTAACCTCAGAGAGCAATCGTTAACCCCAAGGCATATCTACATAAATTCGTACTAACGTGTCTCTGTCCCATGGCAAGATAGCCAGGTAATCTGGTGAGGTTTTATCGCGATTATCAAATGGGTCAAGATTATATTCTGTATGCTCAACGCTAAGCTTTATTTCGCTATTCTCAATCCAGCCATCAGAATGATAGCTCAGCACACCGGTATACTTATTTTCTAGCCAATCACTGCCATCATTCCAGGTTTGTGCCGCAGCATAAATGTCAAACGAATCACCAAGGGGCAGTAGAGTATCGAGGGCTATTGAATAGGCGCCGGTTTTATTTTGAAAGTCGTCACGATCATAGCCACGCTCTCTTGGCACATCATCGTCAATTTCCAGCATGTAATAACCCGCAGCGACTTCAAATCCCGCATACACACGGCCATTATCAAACCTTGCTACGATACCGGGAAAAAGTTTAGCTTGCTTCTCTACCGAGCTAACCGTATTACGTTTGCCATCTAAGGTTACTTGCCACTGTAAGTTCATCACCTCAGAAAAGCGGTATAAATTACCGTCAACGGAAAAGGCACTTTGGAACCAAATAGGAATATGATCAGGGTCTAACTTATCTTTATCATCATCAATAAAGATATCTAGCTCACCTTGCCATAGCAGCTCTGATTCGGTTTGATGCGCGACATAAAAGCCTGCATGTGCGCCGAGTGTATGAGAATCGGCCTGATCGACAATGGTATTTTGGCCACCAAATGCAATGCGCCAGTCTGTCGCTTGTGCATTGGTTGTTAGCCCGACTGCCACAAGACCTAATGCTGCAATAAATAAGTGCGGTTGATTGTTCAAATCCCTTTCCCCCAAGGCATACTCAGACTTTATGTAGAAGCTATTGATTAATCGGAAGATATTGATTAATCAATTCCATTAACTAACAAAACACTGCTCTAAACTTAGTCAAAAACTAACATAAATAGATAAGATAATCTGTTTAATATTAGTCATGATATTATCTAAAAGTTTATTAATTACCGTTAAAGAAATCGGCTTCTCGCTGCAGTCTAAACCCAGCATTTCGATATACATGGCTTAAAAAGCGCAATAAGTTCCCTTGGGAGGTTAACTTTTTATAAAATTTCACTGAGATTGTGAGGCTTAGCAAAATTTAAAATGAAAACTCCCGTTTACGCTTAAAATCATTGCGTGGGTCACACTCTAGAGCATGTATTAATATGCAAATTCAGTCATAATTAAGCATCTGGTTTTATTCTTAACAACAATGTAATTTGCTGTAACGGATGAATAATATTTGTATTATTCGTTATCGCTTGACTACTTATACAAACGTCACCTAGAGGACACTAGTTTGATTAAACATATTGCTTTAGCGTTAACACTTGCCGTTGCTCCACTGAGCAGCTTTGCCGCACAATTTGTTGAAGGTAAGCACTTCAGCGTTATCTCAGATAAAGCACCAAGCAGCGAACCAAAACTAACTGAGTTTTATTCGTTCTACTGCGGCAACTGTTTCAACATGGAAAAGATGTACTTAGCTGATATCAAAGCCAACTTGAACAAGCAAGTTACCTTTGACAGCAAGCACGTTGATTTTGCCAACACCGAAATTAACACTGAAGTTATGCGCTCTCTTGCGGTTATCCAAACATTAGATAACCAAAAGCCATTAACTGATGCTATGTTCAAAGTTATCCAAGGCGATAATGGTGAGAAGCATGATCACAGCGCACCAGGCCACAAGCATGACGAACCGCTACAAAGCCGTGACGACATCAAAGCCGTATTTGCTAAATTTGGCGTAACTGCAGAGCAATACGATGCAGCAGCAGACAGCAAAGAAACCAACGAGAAGTTGGCGCTATGGCGTTCACAGCAACGTGAATTTAAAGTACAAAGCGTACCTGCGTTCATCGTCAACGACAAATATGCAGTTAACATGGGCTCTATCCGTACACTAGCCGAGCTAGTCGACCTAATGAACTACCTAGCACTTGAGCACAAGTAATCTCAAACTCGTGTTGAGAAATAGAAAAAGGCGCTAATTAGCGCCTTTTTTGTTTTTAAATATCATTTGTTGTTAAGCACATCTTCTAACACCTGTTGCCAACGCTCTAGCATCGACTCCCAAGCTTGAACGCTAGATAACCGCGCAGAGACCGTGATCTTAAGCGGCTCTGTTATTGCGTGATTAATCGCGCTTTCAATGCCCTCGACGGTTAACTCATTAATCAGCTGATAACCCCCTTGTCGCTCTAAACCTGCTAACTGCTCACCTAAACCATCAATATTGGCCGCGATAACGCCTTTACCCGCAGCAATGGCTTCCAAGCACGTTAGACCAAACGGCTCCCAACGTGAGGGGATAATGACAAGATCGCCACGGCTAAGAAACTGAGGCACATCATGCACCTCACCAACCAAATGAACATGTTCTAAAGGCGCTGCTAGTGCTGCAAGTTCGGGCCCTTGCTCTCCCTCTCCGGCCAATATCAGTTCGACTCTGTTAGGCGGCAGCTTCGCCATTGCTTTAATCAACAAATCAAAGCCTTTTTGCTGACTCAAACGCCCGTAGGCCAATAACCTAATTGGCGCACTAGCGCTCTTTTCTGGCAATGCAATAAACGAGCTCAGCTCTTTCCCCTGCCCGACTCGCACCAGCTTATCGGTAGGTAATACGCCTAGCGCTTGTAACCAGTCAGCCTGGGCGTTAGACACAGATAACACTTTATCCATAAGCCCATAACCCAGCCTAAGCATAAGTCGAAATCGCCATGGGGATTTAACACAGTGACGGGCAAACTCTCGACTATAATGGTGCTCTTGATAAAGGATTGGCGTGCCAATATTGGCAAGTTTAAGTGCTAAAAATGCAGGGAGTTTGCGCCAATTAACGGCGCCATGAACGACGATAACATCGGCTTGATAACGTTTAAATTGCGGCTTATTGAATTGACTAACCACGCGTTGAAAAGAAAAAGACTGCTGTAACCTTGAGGCGGCAAGACTCGTTAGCGCGAGGTTCACGCCACCAAGCTTAATATCATCGACGAGATGGATTACGGTTGGCCGCAAAGCGAGTCCTTATAGAATGCTGGATAAGTTCCTTTTACTTCATACTCGTTAAGTTAAAGAAAAACCAACTAATTTGAAAGCATTGTTTTGCTCAGCCCACTCAAGCTGATTTGGCAAGTCAACATAATCGGTTGGTAGTTAAGATATGACATAATCGCTTGGTGGTCACACAAGATTAAAGAAGCTTCTAACTCATTTTGGGACATAAGCTATTCACCACGGCGAATATGGCGAAGCCATGTGCTAATAAGCGAGAGCTAGGGATAGCGAACTGGCCGTTAAACACGGATGTTATTGGGACACGGAGCGCTACGCTACACGAAGAAAAGCAACAGCTAGAACAAAAGCAACAGTAAAAGGCTCGTCATCAAACATTTTAATCTTTTGCTCTACGATCTTCTCCGTGACCTCCGTGAAAGCGAAGCGCTTCGTGGTTAAATTTCCGCTTTGAAATAGAGTTATGCCGACGCAATATTGTATACGTTAACTAAACCACTTTAAGGCAAAAGCAATTCACCACGGAAGACACTTATGGAAACGGAGGACATTGAGGACACGAAAAAAGCAATAATCTTACTCAAGAGAGCAAATTTTATCGCATTTGTGCAAGTTTTATTAGCTTCTGAAAAAATCTAGCAGGTGCAAACAAGCAAATACGGCATGTAATACGATAAAACCGATAAAACCTTGTGCAAAATGAATATGATAACCACGCCAGAACAGCGCATCACTGCTGCCTTGAGTGGCAAACCACAGTAGACCCGTGACCCCAACCGCTAAAAACAGCAGCATGCCTATGCCTTCAGTAACACTGAATAATCCACGCCCGCCGGCAATCGGGATCTTGCCTTTAAACAAGCCTAGAATATCAGACTTAAGCTGCGAAAAATCACCGAGCAACCAGGGGAAATACTGGCGCCACTTTCCTTTAAGACAGGTAGTAATCAAAAAGGTAATCGACAAGAAGGCGGCGATAAGCCCAAGATACACATGGCTTTGATCCCAAAACGATGCATTGGGGCGTAATCTGCGGCCCATCACAATAGAGCCGCTTGTAAAAATTAGATATGCACTGGTGATAATGATGAGCACATGCTGCAAATCAATATACTTTCTCGCTAAGCGTTTAAACGTTGATTGCGCCATATCTCATCCTGTGCTTGCTAAACCGTAACCGCCAAATTATTAATACTGTCGGCATAGGTATCAACCTTATTCCAATCAGTATATTCAATATTAGTATCAGCTGCAGTAGGGCCTTTAGTCATCCACATAATAAAGCGAATAATGTTCCTATCCATTACGCCGTAACTTGGGTAGTTAAGGTTGCCAGCAAACACTTGCGCCACATCAGGCATCCAAGGTGACTTTTCAAAGAATGCTTGCATATATGGGTTAGTCTCAGCGGTATTCTTTAGAGGTTTACGCGCCACTAAGTTAACCGAAAAGAAGCTACTCGGCTTTTGCTCTAATGCTGCTTGGTGGGCTTCAATAAAATCATAAACTGCCGCATTGTGCTTACCATGACGAATACTGGCACCGATAATAATCTTATCAAATTCACCTAAATCCACTTTATCGGCAATGCTAACAGCGGTGACACAATTGCCGACTGCCTTGAGCTTATCTTCTAAATAGGCACAAATTTTACGAGTCTGGCCATGCACACTAGAGTAAACGATAAGAATTTTGCTCACTAAGCACCCCTGAAGTGTTAATTTTAAAGTGAATGAATTTAATAAATAAATCATAGGTGATTTGACTAAAAGATTACATGAAACAGATCACGAGGCGTAGTGCAATAAATCGAATTAGCTTTACCTAGTTCACAAAATTAACAGCGGGCCTCCCCTAAAGAGGTAGCCCCGCTGTTTTTACGTTGACTGAGTGAATTTCAGTTATGCAGACTTTGCTTATAGTGACATTAAGAAATCAATAACTTGCGAGCGTTCTTCGCGGCTTAATGTCATAAAACCTTGCTGACTTTGCTCTGCTTCACCGCCATGCCACAAAATCGCTTCCTCTAATGTGGCTGCGCGGCCATCATGTAAAAATCCTGCTTGCGGATTAACGGTTTGCGTTAGGCCTATTCCCCATAACGGACGCGTACGCCACTCATTGCCATCGGCTAAGAAATCGGGACGACCATCAGCAAGTTCATCACCCATATCGTGCAGTAACATGTCGCTAAATGGATAGATAGTTTGACTCTTATGGCCAGCAATCATCTCTGAGCCACCAATGTCACCTGAAGCTTGAGTCACAAAGCGTGGGGTATGACAACCACTGCAGTTTAACTGCTCAAACAATCTTGCTCCTTCACGAACATCAACATTATCCACATTACGCCTTGCCGGTACCGCTAGCGTTTCAGCATAAAACACCACGGCATCACTGAACTCAGCGCTCGCTTCAGGCTCTCCATCGACACCAACTCCGGTATCGACAAAGCCAGTACGAGTTAAATAAGCATCATGCAGCGCAGTGCCAGCAATACTTTCATCTGGGAACAGCGGATTAGTAATGCCAATATCACCGCGCAGCGCACCTAATGACTGCACCCTAACGCTGGGCGTATTAGCCTTCCAGCCAAAACGCCCAAGCGACACTGGGTTACTGTCTCCCGCTTGTGCTTTAACCGCATCAAAAACATAGTTAGCACGACCAGAAATGCCATCATTATTGCTATCAGCAGCATCAACGTTGGCGATAATATCAGCCTCAGCAATGGCCTCTAACAAACCTAAACCAAATACCGGCATACCATTTCGCCAGCCCATCAGTACATCATCTTGCAGCAAGTTAGAGGTGACGTTACTACTAGCCCTAGTTTCCCCCGGCGCATCATAGGGGTTTTCCACATCGAACCGTGGTTTTTTCAGCGTGACACTCGTGCCATCACTGTAAGTAACCCGCTTAGTTTCATAGGAGAGGTAAACATCAGCCTGACCAATAAATTGATTTTGCTGCCAGTCATCTCGAGCTTGCAGTACGCCGCGATGAAATAGTTGCCCACCAAAGTCGGGCACAGGTATTGGCGCGCAGTAATTATTTGCCGCCGTACCTAAGGTGCAAGGCTCGCTGGGCACCTTACTGATCCTTAAGAATATTCCCGCTTGTGAGCCGAGTTTAACCCGAGATTTGCCTGCAGGAACGATAGGGCTTGAGTTACGGCCATCACGCTGATGGCAAGAGTTACAATCTGCGTTATTAAATACTGGCCCCAAGCCATCTAGCTCAGGATGGGCACTATTGGGCGCGGTAGTAAAAGTAGTTTCAAAGCCTACATCTCCCTCAAGGTGCAACTCCAGCTCATTAGCCGTCAGGTTTGGCGCAGGAGTTGAAAAACCATGGCCCGACTCAGAGGCATCAAAGGTAGTGGTATCACCACCAAGGGCTTTGATATCGGTATAAGCTGGATAGATTTTTCCTTCAGGTGTGGGCGCTGCATCATCGCCAGAGCCGCCACATGCACTTAAGCTTGCGGTCCCTAACAAGACTAGGCTGCTAATAAGGCTTTTTCGACAACTAATGCCGCTATTTAATTGCGCTCTTTTTTGCGGTATTTCGTTTTGCTGCGATCTGTTTTTTTGAGAGTGTTTATCTGTCATCTGCTGTTCCACACACTGCATGCCAAAAATTATTCCCCATTATCTTTTATCGTTTTTTAACCATTTAAAAAACAAGGGAATTATCCTATTAAAAAGGAGGCCTTACGGCCTCCTCAAATATTCACCTTCTAGATGTTCCACTCTTTAAGTAGTGGCAACACATCAGACTCTAAACTCGCTTGTAGCTTAGTCAGTGCATCGACGGCAGTTTGAATACGCACACGTGCGTCGCTATCAGAAATAGCCTGACGAAATGGCATATTGTGAGTACCGGCTATAGCGTTGATTTTAGTGATTGCATCATCAATCTCAGTCTTAACTCGCGTTGCTAGTTCAGGATTAGCGGCATTGACGAAATCGATAATACCTTGCTTATCGGCATTGCCCGCTAGCTCACCAAGGTAAACATTGCGTACGCCAATAATGTTGTCGCTAAAGTCGGTAAGCGAGTTCCAAGAGTATTGAGACTCAACTTTTGAGGTGTCAGCTTTATCGATTGACTCACCAAATGGGTCGGCAATTTTACCGTTACCCACCTCGTCAACAATCGCAATCATGCCGTTAACGAGCTCTTCTACCACGCCCACTTCTGAGCTATAGAAAGTATTGCCATCGATACCAGAATTTTTCAGTAACTCACCATAAGCCTTACCGCTTTGACCGTCGTGGCTGATAAGCCATGCGTCATCGAGTGTCTTGGTGTAATCACGAAACACTTCTGCAAGTCCCATTAAATAATCACGCTCGTTTGGTGTCAGTTCGCTAATGGTTTTGGTGTTATCTGCAACACCGTCACCAAATAATAGGTATTCCATGGTGTGAAAGCCCTGCACGTCATCATTCCAACCTTTAATGGTGTCAGCGTCAAAGCCCGTGCTATTGGCCAGCACAGTCGTTAAATCAGTGGTGTTTAGCGGCCAGCTATCAAGATGTGGATCGATACCCAGTGAGTCTACTGGGCCAAAGATATGTGATTCACCTTGCTCCCACGGCTGACGAGCAGCTTTCCACGCTTCTTGAGCGGCAAGCAAGTTGGCTTGTGTCGGTGTGGCAACCAATGTTTGCGTCGCTTGCAGCATTGCCTCACCGTGCTGGGCAAGGTTTGAGTACCCCGCAACAATCACATCATCAGTGAGGTTAGTGACCATCTCTGTCGCGGCAAAGCTAAAACCCGTTTCTGGTACAACAACAGCGGTATCGTCAGAACCAGAGCCGCCACATGCGCTAAGCGTTGAAATAAGCGCAATGGCTAGCGCTGAGTGAGTAAAGTGTTTCATAAAAACTCCATGTATTTTGTTAGTTAAAGTGAGAACTGGTAACCAACGCCTAAAGCAAAAAAGTGGGTATCTGGAATAGACGACACAGCCACCTGCTGTACGCCTGCTTCAGCTTTGATCACTATCTCAGGGATGGGGAAGTAGTTAATACCAGCGCTAATCCAAGTGTTTTCATAGCGTTTTGTAGCAATGCCGGTTTCAACTTCTTTTAGTGGGTTTGAGTAGTCTATGTTGGCAAAAATGGTGACTGGTACAGAGGTAAATTCACCAAGGTCAACACCCGCCTCAACGAAGAAAGCTTCAGACTTTGAGCCTAATTGAGCGAAGTTACCCGGCTTGAGGCCCGGGGTAGTTTTATTAGCTTGAGTGATAGCGTCACTATCACTTAACGTGCCATAAAGGTATTGACCGCGTAAGATCCATGGGCCTTCAACAAATGCACCCGCAATTGATAGAATTTCAACCGTACCGTCAGCACTTAGTTTATTGGTTTTATGTCGATTACCACTGGTGTTGCCATAATAATAAGAGGCGCCAATGGCTGAGCCTGTTTTAAAATTGCCATAATCGAGGCGAACCACATAAGCGAGATCATCGCCATTCACATGCTCAAAACGCTTTTGATGCCCTGAAGCCACCCAGTCATAGGTACGGAAATATTCTGAGTTCAAACCACTAACCACTTGGGCTTGATAGCGAAAGTTAGCCATTTCACCAAAGATACCGATGCCGTTTTCATTCCAGACTGTAGGTAACATCGCCGCTTCACTCTTATGGCGTTGCACGGTCAAGTACTGACTAGGCTTATGCAGCATACTACCGACACCTACAGGTAGATGGATATTACCGAATTTAACGCCAAAGGCATCACTTGGGCGATAACGGATCTCGGCTTTTTCAATCATCACCTCGCCACCGGCTTCCACTTCAGCTTCGAACTCGCCAAACTCATCGAAACCGTCATATTCTAGCGCGGTGCCGGTGCCGCCATGCTCATATTCGATTTCAACTTCCATGTCCCATTCGTCATTGAACTGGTAGCCAAACTCAGTCACGATCCGCTCTAGATCAAAACGGCTGCGGCGCTCAGGAGATGTATCCTGTACGTTGTCGTAGTACTCGTCGCTGGTGTAAATCACGCTGCCATATGACTTAAACGAAAACTTGTCCCAGTTACTCACTGTGTCTGTCGCTTTAGCAGTCTGCAAAACTTGTTGCTGAGTAGCTGCAGCTTGCTCTGTGCTCACTTTTTGCAGCTCAGCTAATTGCAGCAACTGAGTCTTAAGCCCGGCAAGTTCAGCTTCTTGCTTGGCTATTGCAGCAGCTAATGCTTCTGGCTCGGTTGCTGACATAGCATTCGTACTGAACACACTAGCGATAGCAATCGCTAACATATTCAACTTGGTATGCTTCGAAATAGATTTCATAAACGGCTCTCATTTTGATCCTACGCTGTATACCTATCGGTATTAACCAGCTCCCCTAATTCGCGGACAAATTAACCCAAATGAGAATGATTTACATTAATATTTACAATCATCTTTACAAACGACTTACATTAAAAGCTATTGAGCAACAAGCAATGCAGATGCTAAAGCAAGAATAAAACCAATGAAAACAATATCTAAAGCAGAAGTAGCCGCTCACATTAGCGTGAGAGCGTTACAACAGTAATGGTATAAAGATTAACGACTTAAGTGCCTTTATTAACAATATTAAGGCCTCTTACATGTCAAAAATGGTGGCTAGTGAGTGAAATGCATTATTGCGCTGCAAATCTTGTGCGCCTTATATCATTATCAAAACTGAACCTTGTATACTCGTGAACATTAAAATGACCATTTTTAAAATCGCTATTTAGGGTACTGAGGCAGCGGTTGATACAGGGAAAGTAAGATGAGAAACGACCCACAGAAACTCCTGCTCTGGATGACTTTTATTATGTCGTTAGTGTTTGCGGTTTGGCAGGCACTATTAAACAATTTTGTTATCGAGCGAGCACAATTTACCGGAGCTGAAATTGGCATATTACAAAGCTTACGAGAAGTCCCTGGCTTTCTCGCTTTTACAGCCATCTTCGTATTATTACTGATCCGCGAACAGGCGTTTGCTCTGGTGTCTCTTGCCGTGCTTTGTATTGGTGTGGCGATTACTGGATTCTTTCCACAAGTACTGGGGCTGTACATCACCACGGTATTAATGTCAGTTGGGTTTCATTATTTTGAAACCATTAATCAATCACTAACACTGCAATGGGTAGAAAAAGAAAAGGCTGCTGCTTTTATGGGTAAAGCCCTTGCATGGCGAAGCGCTGCTGCCCTTGGGGGCTATGCCAGTATCTGGCTTGTCATGAGCTGGTTAAAACTCGATTACCAATGGATGTACGCCATTATTGGTGCCTTAGGCCTTATCATGGTGATCACCATTAGCCTTTATTTCCCCACGTTTCCTCAAGGTGAAGTCCAACATAAAAAGCTACTGCTAAGAAAGCGGTACTGGCTTTACTATATGCTGACCTTTTTCTCTGGTGCTAGACGGCAAATTTTCATGGTTTTTGCTGGATTTATGATGGTTGAAAAATTTGGCTACAGCATCACTCAAATCACCTCGCTATTTTTAATTAACTATGTGGTTAACCTGTTATTTGCACCAGCCATAGGCCGCTTTATTGGCCGCATCGGCGAGCGCAATGCATTGACCATTGAGTATATTGGTTTAATCGCAGTGTTTGTGAGTTATGCGCTGGTTGAACACGCTGAATTTGCAGCAGCGCTCTACGTTATCGATCACTTATTATTTGCCATGGCAATTGCAGTGAAAACGTATTTTCAAAAAATTGCTGACCCTAAAGATATTGCCGCAACAATGTCGGTCAGTTTCACTATTAACCATATTGCGGCGGTCATCATTCCGGCCCTGTTAGGCTTCTTGTGGTTAAGCTCACCTGACATGGTATTTTATATTGGGGCGGGCTTTGCCGTGTGCTCACTCATTTTGGCCATAAATGTGCCTCGTCACCCAGAGCAAGGTGAAGAGGTTGCTCATTTTGGCAAAGTGACGAAAGTCATTAAAAAAGCAAATACAGCTGTAACAAACTAATAGACAATCAATCAGATACTTGGCATAAACGTGTGTTGAGTATCTGTTTTTTTCGGCAAGCTCGTACTCAAGTTCAATACTGAAGCTCGATAGTTCAGCTCGATATAAGATCCTACGCAGCTAACTGAGCTGGGATACAAACCGCTAGCCTATTAATACTTATGAACCCTGTAAACGGTGAACAAACAACCATGGTTGAAACGGTAACAAGCACGGCTAACAATACCGTGAAAACTAGAACGAAAGACAGCAGCAAAGCCGCTGATGTTTCAGCCCGTAAAAAAGCGCTTCTGCTGGGACGTATGCTTGGTTTAGCCAGCGAGGAAGACTACCGTGCTAGCACTGCCTCGATTAGCGAACGTGCTGCTTTTAGGGCGCAGAAGCAAGCGTGTCAGTATCAAGAGAACCTTGAAACCATTTACAAAATCGCCATCAGCCACACACCATCCGATGTGACTGGCGTGGATTTAGACCCCGATTGGGCGCATCAGTTTTTTCAATTGGCCGAGCAAATTCATAACCGTAAAATGCAGGAGCTTTGGGGCAGAATTTTAGCGAATGAGATCACCTCTCCCGGCAATTTTAGCCTGCGTACCTTAAGCACGCTGAAACAGTTAACCCATAAAGAGGCGCAGATCTTAGAAAAGGCACTCGGTATGTCGGTCCTAGTGAACAATGAGACTCGGCTCAAGCTTATTATCGGTTTTAAACATGCCAGTGGCTTGGGGCAATTTTTTAAAAAAGCCACCTCGACCAATATCGGCCTGTCTCAATTTGGCCTGCCCTACTCTAATATTTTGACCTTAGTTGAGGCGGGAGTTTTACATCGCAGCGAACTAGAGACCGGATTGCTTAGCAGTAAGACGCCCATTAGCTTTTCTCTTAGCGAGCAAAAGCTCAAACTCACCCCTAAGAGCGGCCAACTATTTTTCAGCTATTATCGCTTTACTTCAATAGGCGATGAGCTAGCACAACTCATTCCTTTCAGTACCGATAAAAGCTATATCAAGGCGATGAGAGTACTGTTTGCCCAAGATTTTAAGATTGAATAGCCAGGACTTATTTACCGAGCAACAGATTAGCTAATGTCACCTTAGCGACTTAGAAAAAGCACAAACAAAAATGCGATGCATATGGGGTTCATAAGGGCATCGCATTGCTTGTTATCATTACTCATTCATCATTCAAAGTAAGGCTAGCTGCTAGCTTTGCCCGTTATCAGCCTTAAAGAGAGTAGCTATAGGCAAAATACTCTGTGTCTTTCACAAAGCCTATTTTTTCATAGAGCGCCTGAGCCGATAGATTATCTTTAGCTGTACCTAAGTCCACTCGAACGGCGCCAGTTTGTTTGGCTAAATCGATAGCGCAATCAATTAAGCTATTGGCGACGCCTTGCTTTCGATGTGATGCTGCCACAAACAAGTCGTTTAAGACGATGATTTTACCCAGCGATACCGACGAAAAGGTATGATAATTTAATACAAATCCAATAGGCTTATCTTCTGAGCTATAGGCAATAAACACCGTTGCATCAGCGTTTTGTAAACGCTCATTTAAGTATTTTCGATAGGTAGCGGGTGCCGATGCTTGCTTATAAAAAACCATATATTGATCAAATAGCATGACCAAATCATCGAGTTCTTTAATCGAAATCCTTTTTATATTCATCACGTTCCTTGGGGCTAGTTATTCGTCTCGCATAAACACACTATCGGTATCATCCCTTTTAGTGTAGGGACTAACAACGCACCTCACTGTTAGCGAAGGGCTTCACATGGGCCTTTACACCGCTTTTTTCAGCTTCTTTGAGTCAATCACCTGAATCGCCGCTAAGTAATCCAGTAACGCACTCACCTGTGTCGCCAAGTCACCTTTGCTGGTATCTATGGTGAGCTCGGCTGCGGTTGGCACTTCATAAGGCGCTGAGATCCCAGTAAAGTTTTTAATCTCTCCTGCACGCGCCTTGCTGTACAAGCCTTTAGGGTCGCGCGCTTCACACACTTCTATTGGCGTCGACACATGCACTTCAATAAACTGACCATTATCGAATAATGCACGCACACGCTCGCGCTCTTCTCGCGTTGGCGAGATAAAGGCTGAAAGCACTACAAGGCCGGCATCAACCATGAGCTTTGCCACCTCTCCTACTCGGCGAAGGTTCTCATCACGATCATCTGCGCTAAAGCCAAGATCATTACATAAACCATGACGCACATTGTCGCCATCAAGCAGGTAAGTGTGAAATCCGGCATCAAATAAAGCCCGCTCAAGCGCGCCCGCTAAGGTGGATTTACCCGAACCTGACAGGCCTGTGAACCACAATAAGATAGGATTCTGCCCTTTCTGATCCGCGCGAGACTGCTTATCAATACTGTGCTGGTGCCAAACGATATCAGACATAAAAACTCCAAAAAATCTAATCTATACAATACATAGCCAAATGTGCTTCAACATTATAAAAGCGTAAACTGCACACTTAATTCTCTCAAATACCTGCTTCACACAAGCACTTGCTCATTCAAACACTAGCGCTAATCAAGTATCAGTCTATTCAAGCAAGACCGATTCAAGAGGCTTAAAAGGGAAACAACAACGGAACCAACACCAATACGATTGCCGAATAAAGCAGTGACAAAGGTAAGCCCAGTCGAACAAAATCACTAAAACGATAATTACCTGCGTTATAAACCATTAAGTTAGTTTGATATCCATAAGGCGAAATAAAGCTGGCACTAGCACCAAATACGACGGCTAAAATAAACGGCCGAGTATCTACGCCATAACTTAACGAAATAGCATACGCTACGGGAAACGACAGCGCTGCAGCGGCATTATTGGTAATCAGTTCTGTCAGCAACAAGGTCATGAAGTACACCGCCACAAACGCCGCAAATACCCCATAACCATTAATCGCCGCTAAAATAAATGAGGCGATATCATCGGCAAGTCCGGTTGATAGCATCAAGTTCGCCAAACTTAAGGCGCTACCAACAATGACTACCAGCTCAAACGGAAAACGACGCTTTAGCTCTGAAAGACTCACCGCCCCGATGGCTAGATAGCTCATCAAGAGTAAAACCAACCCTTTTACTAACGGCAAAATACCGGTCAAACTCGCTAAGATGGTCAGTAAAAATCCCGCTAACACCCATTGGCTGCGGCGAGGATCTAGCCTGACACTTAAATCTAAACCACTCACGGCAGCAAATTCAGACGCCAATTTAGTGTTGCTGCTAAAACTGTCACCAGGGGTGATTAACAACACATCGCCCGCTTGCAACTCTATGTCACCTAAACCGCCTATAAGCGGGTGATGACCACGGCGAATAGCTAATACCGCACCATCAAACTTCTCTCTAAAAGTCGACTCTTTCAGTGAGCGACCAACGAGAGTCGAACTCGGTGCCAATACCGCTTCAATTAAATTTTGTCCCTTGGCTTGTTGCTTACCAAACCATTCAAGGCCATCAAACTGATGTAATAACTCAACCGACTCCACCGCGCCACTAAAGCGCAGCACATCTTCGCTTTGCAATACTAAGTGCGGTGGCACTGGGCAGATGCGAATACCACTGCGCTCAAGCTCAACTAAATACAGCTTTTTAAGCGCGCGTAAGCGGTTATCTTGTACGCTGTGCCCTATCAATAAGGACTCTTTTGCTACCCGAGCTTCGAGTAAGTAAGGCAAAGCCTCATCGATAGACTCTTCGCGCCTGTCGGGTAACCAATTGGCTAACAACACCAATAACCCCACGCCAGAAATAACGATAACGATGCCAATCATAGAAAACTCAAAGAAACCTAAAGGTACTAGGCCTGCATTTTCTACAAACGAGTTGACGATTAAGTTAGTCGAGGTGCCAATAAGCGTTAGCGTTCCGCCTAAAATTGCCGCATACGATAGCGGCAACAACAGCTTAGCCGGTGCATGAGCCTGGTTACGGCGCACCACACCAATGAGTGATGCCACCACTGCGGTATTGTTCGTAAACGACGATAATAGTGCCGTCGACAAGCCAAGCTTAGCCAAGGTCGATGCCAAAGATCCTTGGCCGACCACCTGGCTTAACTTGCCTAATAGCGAGGTTTTCTCTAATGCTGCAGTCGACATGATTAGCAGCACTAGAGTGACTAAACTAGCATTGGTAAAGCTAGCTAACGTGGTTTCCAGCTCCACCATGCCAAGTAAGTAAGTGGTTAACGACGCAATAAAAAATAGCGCTGCAGGTGTCCATAGCCCCGCCATTAAGGCGGCGACTAAGGCAAATAGTATGCACGATAACACCCACAAATCAGCCACGGCTAACCCTCGACCTTACTGATATCAATCGCTTGCCAGTGAGGATATTGCTTGCGAATTAACGCATTGAGCTCAAGTTCAAAATCACTGTATTGCTGAGCCGTTTTAAGCTCTTTAGAGCTCGATACCGCCATGACGGCTGCAACGGTCGCGTTAGACAAACGATCGATTAAGATCATGCCACCGGTATCACGAATTAACGTGTATGGGTCGATAGCAATCGACTCATTGAGCTCAAGTGTGACTCGCGCCATATCATTAAGGCCAATACTGTTGCTGTCATTACGGTCTAAGGTATTAACATCAACCACATATTCAATTTTTACCACGCTGGCTTGCAACTTTTTACCTGCAACTTTCAGATCATATAGCTGGTTTAATTGCAGTGGCTTTTCATCCATCCAAGCGATATCGGCGCTGACATGGTTAGCCAGTGCTGGCGCGTTGTCGACTTGGGATAATAGATCGCCCCTTGAGATATCAATTTCATCTTCAAGGGTTAAGGTCACCGCCTGGCCGGCAACGGCCTGCTCAAGATCGCCATCAAACGTTACGATACGGGCAACCTTACTGCACTTACCCGATGGCAGTGCCACCAGCTCGTCACCGACATTAATCACACCCGATGCCAGCGTGCCGGAAAAACCACGAAAATCGAGATCGGGGCGCTGCACATATTGCACAGGAAAGCGTACCGGCAGGCTGTTAAGCTCACGGCGAGTATCGATAGTTTCTAATAGCTCTAACAGCGTGCCACCGCTATACCAAGGCGTTTGACTACTGGCATCAACCACGTTATCACCTTTAAGGGCTGACAACGGCACATAGCGAATATCAATATCAATATCACCTAACTGCTCGGCAAACGCGGCAAACTCGGCGCGAATGTTATTAAAGACTTGTTCATCAAAGCCCAATAGATCCATTTTGTTGATAGCAACAACAAAGTGACGAATACCCAGTTGCGATGCAATAAATGCATGACGGCGGGTTTGGGTTTGTACGCCATAACGCGCATCGACCAAAAGCACGGCTAAATCACAGGTAGATGCTCCCGTTGCCATGTTACGCGTGTACTGTTCATGGCCTGGCGTGTCGGCAATAATAAACTTACGCTTGTCACTGGAAAAGTAACGATAAGCCACATCGATAGTAATGCCCTGCTCACGTTCTGCTTGTAAGCCATCGACCAACAGGGCTAAATCCACTTCTTCACCCGTGGTGCCAAGCCTTGCGCTATCACTCTTTAAGCTCGCAAGCTGATCTTCATAAATTTGTGCGCTGTCATGCAGCAAGCGACCAATCAAGGTACTCTTGCCGTCGTCAACACTACCGCAGGTTAAGAAGCGTAAGAGCCCTTTATGCTGTTGTAATGACAGGTATTCCTTCACACCTAAATCTTCAAGTTCTGCCGCCAGGCGCGCGTTATTATTTACTGCTTGATTCATAATGATTCCTTAGAATTCTTAGTCCACATTCATCCCAGATGACATGCGTTTAGAAATAGCCCTGACGTTTTTTCAGTTCCATCGATGCACTTTGATCTGAATCGATAAGCCTACCTT
Organism: Shewanella sp. 0m-8; assembly: GCF_052977265.1. NCBI lineage: Bacteria > Pseudomonadati > Pseudomonadota > Gammaproteobacteria > Alteromonadales > Shewanellaceae > Shewanella > Shewanella sp. 0m-8. The sequence goes on from NZ_JBRIMB010000020.1 coordinate 37,441, forward strand.
GGCGCTCACTTGAGCGAGTCAATAACATCTCTTCAATGATCTTCTCTAGCGTGTCGGCCTCTGAGTGCATCGCTGCGGTTAATGGGTAGCAGCCTAAGGTTCTAAAGCGCACTAACTCCTCTTTCGGCAGCTCGCCCTGTGCAAGTGGCATTCTGTCGTCATCAACCATAATCATCATGCCATCGCGCTCGACAACCGGACGTTTTTGGGCAAAGTACAGCGGCACAAGCTGGATATTTTCCTGATAGATATATTGCCAAATATCCAGTTCAGTCCAGTTAGATAACGGGAACACACGAATGCTTTCGCCCTTATTCACCGCACCATTATAGGTACGCCATAGCTCTGGGCGTTGATTCTTAGGGTCCCATGTATGGTGCTTATCGCGGAACGAATAGACGCGCTCTTTAGCGCGAGACTTCTCTTCATCGCGACGTGCGCCACCAAAAGCGGCGTCAAAGCCATACTTATTCAGCGCCTGCTTTAATCCTTGGGTCTTCATGATGTCAGTGTGCTTAGCGCTGCCATGCTCAAATGGGTTAATCCCCATCTCTATGCCTTCAGCGTTTTTATGAACCAGTAGCTCAAAACCAAACTCTTTAGCCTGAGCATCACGAAAGGCGATCATCTCTTTGAACTTCCAATCGGTGTCGACATGTAACAGTGGGAAGGGGATCTTTCCCGGATAGAAAGCTTTGCGAGCAAGATGAAGCATCACAGAAGAGTCCTTACCGATGGAATACATCATCACTGGGTTATCGAATTCAGCCGCCACTTCGCGGATAATTTGAATGCTCTCAGCTTCCAGTTGTTGCAAATGGCTTAACTCTTTCGCGGCCATGCTAATTCTCCGTATTCTTCAATCAATTATTTTTCATTACGGCTAACTCAGGATCATTGAGTTGGCCGGGCAGTTACGTTTAGGCGTAGCTTATTTAAGTTGTGCGGCTAATTCAGAGCTATTGAGCTGGCTAGTCTTTTTAGGGGTAAACCAATTTAAACTATCGGCGAGCGCTACCACTTCACCTATTACCATCAACGCTGGCATCACTAAGTCGGGATGATTAGCTAGCTCATCAATATTGTCGAGTGTCCCTACAAAAGTTTGCTGCTCGGCAGTCGTGGCTTTCGATACGATAGCCACTGGGGTGTCAGCTTTTCTGCCGGCTCCCATCAAACCTTGCTTTATCCGGCTTGCGTTTAAGATCCCCATGTAAACCACTAAAGTATTATTGGGGTTCGCATAGCCTTGCCAGTCCATGGGACGGCTCTCAAGCTTGCAATGACCAGTAATAAAGGTAACGCCTTGAGCATAATCTCTGTGTGTAAGCGGGATACCTGCATAGGCTGCAGTGCCACTCGCTGCGGTTATTCCTGGCACGACTTCAAAATCGACTCCGGCAGCAACAATCGTCTCGAGTTCTTCGCCACCACGTCCAAAAATAAACGGGTCGCCGCCTTTTAAACGGACGACATTTTTACGGGTGTAGGCCTTTGTTACCAGCAGCTGGTTTATCTCACTTTGCGCGGCGCTATGCTTGCCTGCGCGTTTACCGACGGCAATTTTCTCGGCATGCTGTGGGATAAGCGCAAGAATATCATCACTTACTAATGCGTCATAAAGTACGGCATCGGCACTTTGCAGCACCCGATATGCTTTAACCGTCAGTAGATCGACATCACCAGGTCCTGCTCCCACTAGCCATACTTTGCCTAATTCGGCTTGACCGGGTAAAGCTACAATCTCCATCACGCTACCTCACTCTATTTCGTTATGTTGAAATATAGCGGGCTGCTTATTCCATAATAAATAGATATTTATTACTCGTTATAACTTTTTGTTATTTGAATGATTTTCAATAGCGTACTACTTAAACCAGCAACCCATTAAGTGCATGTATAATAAAGGGAAAAAACATTTATCGTGACGAAGGCGTTGATGAAGGTTTTCTCTTAGCTCATTTTTAGCACTAAGTTATTGCATTTAGATCTAGTTAGGCGTCACAAAATCAAGTAAATAAGCAACGCGCCGTACAGGCTCGCACTTCACACCATCAAAGGTGTCTTTGTGTTACATGACTGCTCAATAGCTGTTAAATCTTTATGCAGCTAGGTAGAATCCAGCACAAATAACAAAATGCTGCATATTGATCTACCAAATCTCAGGGAAAGTTATGAACAAACTTAGTGCGCTACTCATACCGCTATGCGTGTGTTGCTCATTTACGCTTTACGCTGCCGATACACAAAGCAGCAACGCGAATATAGAAGTCCAGCCAAAGAAAGAAAGGTCATTAGTCGATAAGCGCATCTCAGAGGAAAGTGCCACTGGCGATCTCCCCTATGTCATCACGCCGCACAAAGTGAACTACATTTTGCCTGTGACTTACAGCGCATCACCTAATATGGCTCCTTTTGCTGAGGAAGCCGCTGAGCATCCATTTGGTTTAGATAACATGGAAGCTAAGTTTCAAATCAGCTTTAAGTTTCCGCTTTGGCATAATGTATTTGGTGATAACGGTCATCTGTTTGCGGCCTATACCAACCAGTCTTACTGGCAGGTATACAATAAAGAGATCTCCTCGCCGTTTAGAGAGACTAACCACGAGCCAGAGATCTTTATGCTGTTTACCAATGACTGGCAGCTAGGACCACTGACCAACTCTTTTTGGGGGCTGGGTGCTGTGCATCAATCTAATGGCCAGTCTGGCCCTCGTTCTCGTAGCTGGAACAGGCTCTATGGCATGATGGTATTTGATAATGGTCCCTTTGCTATTGAAGCCAAGGCATGGTGGCGTATTCCTGAAGATGAAAAAGAGACGCCCAGCTCACCACGAGGCGATGATAATCCCGACATTACTGATTATATGGGAAATGTAGAGCTCACTGGCGTTTACGGACTCGATGAACATAGGTTTACCTTAATGGTGCGCAACTACATTCAAAAACCTAACTATGGCGCAGTCGAGTTTACTTGGAGCTATCCGATTTTGGGTAACTTAAGACTTTATACTCAATATTTTAATGGCTACGGCGAAAGTTTAATCGACTACAATGTACATAACCAACGAATAGGTATCGGGGTTTCGATCAACGACATTTTGTAATCGACGCCACTAGCCATTACTGTCACTGACAACACACTATCGACAGCGAGCGACTGCCAGCAAGCGATACGAGTAAGCAGCATTGAATAACCAGTAGTAGGCTCGATACCAAAAACATCTATAGCAGGCCTGGTTCTACACCACGCCAAGCCTGCATTAAAAAGGATGAAGCATGAGCTTGAGCTTTAAGGGCATCATTAGCATTTTCGCTATACTCATTTGCGCGAGTACTGCTCAGCTCATTCACCTATCACTCCCCTCCAGCCCAGGTAAAACCACACTTAACCACAGACAGTATCAGCAAGATATTGATACCCTTGTTGAAGCCATTAAGCAGCATTCCGCCTTTGCCGCCATGGACCCTGAGCGTGTAACCGCTATCACACATGCAACTCAGTCACTGCTGCTGTCAGCGACTAACAGTAACCATGCCATACAATTGGAGCAGCAGTTACTACAACTACTAAGCCAACTCAATGATCCCGGCGCCGGAGCGCTGCTCCCCATAAATGCTTCGGGCAACATAAGCCGTTTGCAGCAACTGCCAATAGACATACTCTTTGATGGTCAGTACTGGCAAGCATTTACCCAACATGGTGAAATACTCGAACCAGACTTTCCCTACCTGACTCATATCGATGGACTACCAATGAGACGTTGGGTAGAGGCGAGCCTGACCTATCTTGCCGATCCAATAAAGTTGTCGACTCAGGCGCAAAGCCGCTGGATAAAACAGATTGCCAGATTAAGGCTAGATATTGGCCTTAGTGACAGAGATGAAACTGTAATAACCCTAAGTAATGGCGAAACAAGCCTGCAACGCTCTATCAAGCTGACGCAAGATCTGCTGACTGCAAAAGAGCTGCCACCAAAAGTAAATGCCCTAGAAGTGACAGCTCCAGAAACGAGCCCACCTCAGAGCACCTTGCCTTTAGATGTTGTGCGCCTAAGCCCAAATATAGACGCAGCCACAATAGAGTTACTTTCAAGCCAATTAGCAGGGCTTAGCACTGATCCCACTGCGCCGCTGGTTATTGATATCCGGGCAATTAAGCAGCCTCAACCCTTGCTTATGGCTTGGCTGATTACCCATTTTGCTAAACAACATAAGCCACAAAGTATCGGTTTATTACAATACAAGCGCTTTGCGACATCCAGAGCCGACCAACTTCCCACGCGCTACATACCAATGTCACAATTAAGCTTTTTTGAACAAGCTGAGCTAAAAAACCAGGGGTTTGAAACTCATCAGCCTCCCGCATCCGTATTTAGCGATTATCTAGTACGTAAATATCATCCAACTCAGGTATCTAACAGCCAGCAGCAGAGTCATTACCTCTCCTTATTAGTTGATTCAAGTTGCGAACTAGAGTGCGAATGGGTAGCTCTCGCTTCGCTGCAATGGCCTAATGTCGAGCTAATAGGTGAAACCACCCGCGGCAGTCTAAGCCCTCGTCATCGCGTGACTTTGCCCAACAGTGGTATTGAGGTGCAATTTAGTAAAGGAGTTGTGTATGCTCCCAACGGTCAGCTGATCTCAGGTGTTGGTCTTACCCCAGCAATGCAGCTCAATCAGCTCGCCTTTGAGGATCCTCTGATTGTTAAACTTATCGCAACCAAGAAGTTAGACGCATCGCTTCTGCCATTAAAGGGGACTTTAGCTATCGTTCCCCAAGAAAAACGCTAGCGGTTTTCGGCTAACAAATACTGATTAATGTCATTTTTTTTCTATGATAATAAGCGAATGCATTCCATCATCAGGCTAACTAAGGTATAAGAGCCCAATGAAAACCCCAAAACGACTCCAACCTCTGGTTGATGAAGGACTAATTGACGAAGTGATTCGTCCATTAATGAGCGGCAAAGAAGCCGATGTTTACATAGTTAGATGTGGCGACGACGTTCGTTGTGCCAAAATTTATAAAGAAGCTGATAAGCGCAGCTTTAAGAAAGCCGTCGAATACCGTGAAGGACGTAAGGGTCGTAACTCTCGTCGAACAAGGGCGATGGAGAAAGGATCTAACTACGGACGCCAAGAACAAGAGCAGGCATGGCAAAATGCCGAGGTCGATGCACTGTTTCGTCTAGCGGATGCTGGCGTGCGTGTGCCTACGCCTTATGGCTGTTTTGATGGTGTGCTATTAATGGAGCTCATCACAGATGAAGCCGGTTATGTGGCACCACGACTTAACGATGTCACTCTTAACGCCGATATGGCCATCGCGCACCATGCTATGGTGATGAAAGATGTGCAGCGTATGCTATGTGCAGGCCTTATTCACGGTGACTTATCTGAGTTTAACGTGTTACTCGACCATACTGGACCTGTGATCATTGATCTGCCTCAAGCGGTCGATGCCGCTGCCAACAATAACGCTAAACGCATGTTATTACGTGATGTGAATAATATGACTCAGTATTACGGTCAATTTGCGCCGTCACTGCTCGGCAGTAAATATGCCCAAGAGATGTGGCTTAAGTTCGAGTCTGGCGACTTGTTACCCGATACTGAGCTAACAGGTGAGTTTATTGAGAGCGAGCAAAGTGCCGATATTGAGGCGGTGCTAGCCGAGATCCAAGCCGCTTTTGAAGAGGAGCAAGATAGAAAAGCGCGGATCCAGGGTGAAACGGAAGATGAGTTTTAATCCTCATCTGTATAACTAAGCTAGTTAAGCTGATATTTATCAAATAAAAATCCCTGCTATGTCGCCATTGCAGGGATTTTTGCTGTGCCGTTTAATCGAAATTAGTCAACTTGATCGGTGTCGCCTTGAGGCGTTGCAGACTCTAGATTAACCTTCTCAATATTCAGTTCAGCCAAGTTTGCGGCGATATCTTCCGCTGCTGTTTTAGCATTGATATCTTCATCAATTTTTAAAATCTTACCGTCGGTGCCGATGTAAAATGTCACCCGGCTCGCAACGCGAACAAAGTTAAGTACATCGTATGCCTTGGCAGTCTCTTTGCTTGGATCGCTAAGCATTGGAAAGTCTGCCTTTTGCTCACGGGCAAAGGCTTGATTATCTTCTAAATCATCAACGCTAGCCATCATGTATACGGCGTTATATTCACGGATTAGGTGACCCTTTTCCACTAACGATTTACATTCCAAAGTACAGCCACGCGTGTTTGCCATTGGGTACCAGGCCAAAACCAAATTTTGCTTACCTTTGTAGTCACTTAATTGGTAAAAATGGCCATCCGTTGCCTGCAGTTTAAAGTCTGGTGCGATATCCCCCACCTTTAAATCGGTTGCCATCGCAGCGAGTGGCATCAGCAATAATGCGACAAATCCAAATTTTGAAAGCTGTTTAATCATGTTGTTCACCTTTTTGATTCAATGAATCATTTTGACTCTATGAATTGTTTGTATATGTTTATATTTTGTTTTTATTATCAATATTCAATTTAGCCGCACGGTCAAATCAAACACTTAGCTTTATTTAATGCTTTAGCTACTTAATACGTAAAGAGCTGATTAAGGATCAACTCCGCACTAGCCCAGACACTCAAACGCTAAATCGTAAGCCTTGCCCAAGTCGACCGTTTTAGGTCTGTGTGTTTTGAGGTCACTACAACGCTTATCGGTTGCTCTTAGTGTAGCAGGATGAGCAAACTCAACCTCGATCTCTACGCTGGCTAATATCGCGCCTTCCATTAAAAAAGTGCCTGCGCCACCAGCACCTTGCCCCGTTGTCGCACGTCGATTGACAACTAACTTATCAAGCTTATGTTCCTTGATATAAGCCTTGATTAACGCGACAAACTCACGAGTATCTTGTTGAGTCGGGTTTTTCACTAAGCTAAATTTATTCACCTTAGGCGCGATAACATGATGAGTATCCCGACTTCCCGACAGGGTAACCAACCTCACTTCATTGGCTTTTAAAAATACCCCACAAACAACCTGTTCAGTCATCTTGACTCCAAACCATAATGCTATTGGTAAATAAAAACGCCAGCCTTAACTGGCTGGCGTTTTCGATTGCTCATTATTGCATAAATGCTTTACTGAGTTGAGCGAGAGTTAACATAAGAGTCAATCTCAAAGCCTTTCTGGTCGATATCTAGACTTAGCTTAACGCGCATATCGTAGTCTTTCATCATCTCAAGCTCTTCAGGTATAGGCTCGCCCGTTAACTCAATAAAGGTTAGCAAAGGCTTAAACATCTTCATGTAATCAGTAGACATCACCATCAAGCCATTATTGACTAGCGTTTCAGCCGCTAAGCTATTAGCGATAGCCTCACCTTTATTGCCCGCAAACAACACTAAGTGATTCCCTTTAACTGCCAACTTTGGCGAGACATTCACCTCTGCTGGTATTGGGATAATCGTGTTGAGATCGATTGCATCACCATTAGCTGGTAGCTGAATATTGGCCAGCTCAGGTGCAAAAGGCTTCACCAAGTTAAACAGCATTGCGGGGTTTTCAGCAGACAAACTCAATACCGCATCTAGGCTTTCAAGCTGTGGATTATCAAGATTGTCACTGATCTTATAATCGATAAGCGAGACACCAATACCTTTCACGCCATTTGCCATCCCCGTAAACATGCCTAGCATTGCAGGGCTCTGTTGGCTCATCTGCACCTGCATTTCAGCAAGGGGGCCACACTGGTACTCCGGAGTTAACATGTCGTCCCAAATAGCCGTTAATGACGGCACCATCTGGTTAACATCAATTCCAAGACCGAAAGTAAACACACTATTGTCAATGTCTTGTACATAAGCTGGAATATATCCACGCAGCTTTTGATAGGCATTTAGCAGCACCTGGTTATTACTTTCTACTACCGTTCTAAAACCAAATATGCTTTCTTTGTCGGTCACTTTAAGCTCATCATAACCTGCCACCGTACGCGGCCAATTATCGGCTATCGATGCAAGCTCCTGCTGACATGCCGGTGTTCTAAGTTCTACCAGAGGGTCTTCTTCAACCATTTCAAATAACTTAGATAGCTGACCTGCAAGTTGATTTCCATCTGTGCTGGTTAGCGCAGTGACAATCTCTTTATGATTGATATAGCTCACACCTTCGTTCATAAAGCCATGGTTCTTGATGATGTCTTCAATAATATGTGCATCAACAATTGAATTATCCACTGGTGTCACGCCTAGTGCGGTTTCCAGTAAAACAGCTTCACTAAAAGAGGTGGTTATGGTTGATACCAGCAGGCCGTCATGCACTGTAACAATCAGATTAATATGCTCTTTTTCGCTTTCATCTGTGAGCTGATAGCTACGATAATCCACGCCCTTTAAATTGGCATTTGTGTGAGTAAAGCCACTATCAGCCTCGGCTTTATCGAGTAACGCCCAAATCGCATCGGCATTTTCAACTTCAACTTTTATCACCGGCATTAGGCCGAGCGTGTAAAAGTAGCTACGAATGTTTTCAGCAAGACCAAAGGTTTGAATAAAAGTGCTACCGTCTTTCATTGACGCCATGTATGACTTAGCAAGGCTCAATATAAATCGTGTTTTAGGGTCGGATTCTTGCTCGAGATCATCTAAGGCATCAGCAGGATACTGCCTATAGGCCTCAGAAAGAGAATTGATATAAGACTTAATAGGAAAAGGTTGTAGCTGAGCAGAGAAAATCGGGGTATCTGCTGGCACATAGCTTAATACAGCATTATCGCTTGCCGACACCTGCGTTGATTGCTGGCTATACCAATATCCACCAGCACCCGCAGCGACAACCACTGCAGCAATAAGCATCTTATTCATTCAAAACTCCATTTAAAAATTCAATTAATCCAGTATAAACAGCAGTAAACGGTGTTACCGAATCAATACTACAACATTGTGTGTAGCTAATACTAATCTGTATGAAATAGCGGCGGAAATTGACTGAAATATGATGCTATTTGGATTAAATAGGGGTGGGGAGAAACTAAAAATGACACTAATTTAGCGCGAGGTGAGACTGAATAATAACAGCAAACGCCAGCCCCAAATACTTGAAAGCCCCAGGCAACCCAACATAGCGGGGTTGCCTGGGGCACAAATCGCTTGATAAGCAGGCGCTAGCAAGCCAATCAAAGCACTCATTTTTTTCGCCCCTTGGCTGTAAAAAAATGAGCTTGGTTTATCTGGTTACTGACGGCTCTGCCTGCAATGTTTAGCTGATTTTGATATGTACACCACATTTGATGTACGTCTCGAATAATCAGTGGAAGACTAAACCTTGCCTAGCCCAATCGAGCTTGATACAGAACAGTTCCCTAAAACCATCTACGGGAACCTCAAACTATAGCCTAAAAAAATAACTGTGCATAACCTTGTGAGTAAAAATGTACAGAAATAAACAAAAATTAATACTAAAGCACTAAAACCATTTTACAACAATCACTTACGAAGATTGAATTTGTATGCAGATATACGTTTCACTCGCCTACAAATGGCACGTTTGTACCACTTGTTATGGCGATTACTCTGCTTAGCCTGTTTCTATCACTAAATGTCGTAGTGCAGACCACATTCACGCTTTAATCCATTAAAACGCGTTTCCTCTTCACTCATTCCCAGCTCTAGGGGTTTACTCGAATGGGTGTCGCCCACAGAGACATAACCTTGCTCCCATAATGGGTGATAAGGCAGCTCAAACTCGGTTAAGTACTCATGCACCTGTTTATTGCTCCAATCAATGATCGGTAGAATTTTATAGCGCTGTCCATGAATCGCCAAAATTGGCAGAGCCTCACGAGTACTCGATTGAGAACGTCTCAACCCCGCAAACCAGGTACCGACCTCTTGCTCAGCCAAGGCACGTTGCATAGGTTCTACTTTGTTGATCTGGTTATATTTATCCAGACCATCTAAGTCTTGCTCCCACAACTTACCAAAGCGCGCTTCTTGCCATGCCGCGCTATAAGGCGATGCATACACCTTAAGATTAAGCGAGAGCCTTGCAGTCAACTCGTCGATAAATTGATAGGTTTCGCTAAATAGGTAACCCGTATCGGTGAGCAGTACTGGAATATCAGCCTTTTCAGCGCTAACCATATGCAACATCACCGCCGCTTGAATACCAAAACTTGACGATAATGCATGCTTACCCGGCAAGTATGCCAATGCCCAGCGCACGCGCTGGACGGGTGTCAACTCAGCTAAAAATTCATTGACGCGTTTTAATTCAGCTTGTTGCTCTACTTTCGGCGCGCTTAATAACGCGCTAAGCGCGTCCGCCGTAATCACAGAATCAACAACATTGTGGGTATCAACCATGAAAGTCCTTAGCCGCATCGTTCACAGCTGCAACTACGCCACTACGCACGGTATAGTTACCAAAAGTTTCACCCGCCTGGCGCTGTGATACATATTGCGCAAACAGGGTATCTAACTCCGCAAGGATCTCCGCTTCCTGGATATTCTCACGATATAATTTATTCAAGCGGGTGCCTTCAAAGCTCGCGCCTAAATAGAGGTTGTAGCGACCCGGCGCTTTACCGACTAAACCAATTTCAGCGGCAAAGGGTCTTGCACAACCATTGGGGCACCCCGTCATACGAATAACAATGCCTTGGTCGAGGAAACCATGCTTTTCTTGCAAGCCTTCAACCTTAGTCAGAAAGTCAGGGAAATAACGTTCAGCTTCAGCCATAGCAAGCGCACACGTTGGCAGTGCCACACAGGCAATTGAGTGACCGCGGGTTTCGGTAATAAGCTTGCCAAGTAAGCCATGCTGCCTTGCTAAGCCTTCAATCTGCTCTTTATCTGCACTCGGTACACCCGCAATAATAATATTTTGGTTTGAGGTCATACGAAAATCACCCTGGTGAATTTTCGCAATTTCTCTCAGGCCTGTTTGCAGCGGCTGACCCGGTAGATCTGTAACGCGGCCGCCTTCAATAAATAGCGTTAAGTGCCAGTTATCATCTACACCTTGCTTCCAGCCATAGCGATCACCGCGATCGCCAATCACTACATCACGCTTAGGTTCAAACTTAATGCCGGTGCGCGCTTCAATTTCAGCTTTAAAAGTGTCAAAACCATGTTTAACAATGGTGTACTTTAAGCGTGATAATTTACGGTTTTCACGATTACCCCAGTCACGCTGAATCGTCATTACCGCTTCGGCAAACTTTAAGGTGTCTTCGGCCTTGATATAGCCAAAGTCGTCGGCCAAACGTGGGAAGGTCGAGACTTCACCATGAGTTGAGCCCATGCCGCCGCCGGCAACCATATTAAAGCCAACCAACTCATCGCCTTCGGCTACAGCAATAAAGCCCAGATCATTAGTGTAAACATCCACATCATTATCTGGCGGTACGGCAACCGCCATCTTAAATTTGCGTGGTAGGTAGGTTTTACCGTAAACAGGCTCCACCTCTTCACCTTCTGTGGTCACTAATTTTTCATCGTCTAGCCAGATCTCAGCGTAGGCTTTAGTATGCGGCAACATGTTATCTGACAGCTGCTTTGCATAAGCGTAAGCTTGTTGATGCAACTTGGACTCTACAGGGTTTGGGTTACACATCACGTTACGGTTTACATCACCACATGCCGCGATAGAGTCCAGCGCCTCTTTGTCGAGATCTTGAATAATAGTCTTAAGATTACGCTTTGGAATACCGTGATACTGGAACGTTTGACGCGTGGTTAAACGGATACTGTTTGAGCTCGTCAAGTTCGAGGCTATTTTATCAACCGCCAACCACTGCTCTGGCGAACACACGCCACCGGCCACACGGGCACGCAACATAAAGCTATATAGAGGCTCAAGTTTTTGCTCTTTTCGCTCGTTACGTAAGTCACGGTCGTCCTGCTGATAAAAGCCATGGAATTTGATCAACTGTTGATCGCCTTCACTAAACGCACCCGTTACTGCGGTGTCTAACCCTTCTTGAATCGTACCGCGCAGATAATCACTGTCGGTTTTTAGGTATTCATTTACTGCTAACTTTTGCTCACTCATAGCAAGGTACTCTCTTCAAATTCTGTTTTGCTCTCGCGCCAGTTACACCCTAGCGGCGCTCATCATTGCGTGCTCGTTTAACGCTGAGTCTTAATAGACATCTTTTTGGTAACGTTTAGCCGCTCGCAGTGCTTCTAAATATTCAGCCGCTTGCTCTTTGCTTTTACCACCGTGCTCAACAACAAGATCTAACAGGGCTTGATGTACATCTTTCGCCATACGCTCAGCATCACCACAGATATAGAAATGCGCGCCAGATTCTAACCACTGCCACAGTGCCTCGCCTTGTTCGGCAATCTTATGCTGCACATACACTTTATGGTCTTGATCACGAGAAAAGGCCAAATCGATTCGAGATAACAGACCTGATTGCAGGTATTGCTGCCACTCAGTTTGATAAAGGAAATCTTGCTCGAAATGTGGGTTACCAAAGAACAACCAAGCACTGCCTTGAGCGCCCTGCTCAGCCCGTTGCTGCATGAAAGCTCTAAAAGGTGCCACACCGGTGCCAGGACCGACCATGATCACTGGCGTGTCTGGATTTTCAGGTAAACGAAAGTGATTATTAGGCTCAACGTACACCTGCACTTCTTGACCTTCCTCCGCGCTGGCCAAGAACTGAGACGCTCCGCCAAAACGCGCTACGCCGTCACGGTCATCTTCAACTAATGCCACCGTTAAGTGCACTTCAGACTCAACTTCAGCCTGACTCGATGCGATAGAGTAAAGTCTTGGGGTAATACCGCGTAGCAAGCCAACAAATTGCTCGGCGCTCACAGACGCAGGGTATTGGCGCACTAAGTCAGCCACCTGGTTGTTATTAACAAACTCACGGGTTAACGATTTATCCGCACTGATTGCGAGTAATGCTTGATCTTGACTAAGCTCAGCCCATCCCGACACTAAGCCCGGGTAAAGTTGAGTCAGCTCTTTCTTGTTCGTTAACGCATCCTGAAGCGTTAAGGTCTCTTTACCCACACTAACCTGCTCATCAGCATCAAGTTTCAAAGCTTCAATGAGTTCTGAGACCAAGCTTGGAGAGTTGGTAAACCACACCCCTAAGGCATCACCAGCTTGATATTCAATACCCGACTCACCCAGCTCAATTTCAACATGGCGAACATCTCTATCTGAGTCTCTGCCAGTCAGCTTTTGACTCACAAGCAGCTCTGCGGTGTAAGGCTTTTGTTTACTAAAACTTGAGGTCACAGCTTGGGTGCTGGCAATTGAAACCACGCTTGCGCTCGTGCTCTGTACCAAGGGCTTAACCGCCTCTAGCACATCCGCTTGCCACTGCTGTGATTGTTCCTCGTAATCCACATCACACTCAACCAATGGCGCAATAGCGCTCGCGCCTAATGCGTTAAGGCGAGACTCAAAGTCTTTACCGGTTTGACAGAAAAACTCATAACTTGAATCACCCAATGCCAGCACCGAGTAATTAAGGTTATCCAGTTTAGGGGCGCGCTTAGAGCTTAAGAATTTGTGCAGCTCAATAGCATCATCAGGCGCCTCACCTTCACCATGAGTACTCACAACTAACAGCAGTAAGTTCTCTTGTTTAAGTTGACGCGTCTTATAGTCACCCATAGACACTAGGTTGACCGCATAGCCCTGTGCCTGTGCTTTTTCGGCAAGTTCAGTTGCCACTCCTCTACCGTTACCCGTTTGGCTTCCGTAAAGAATGGTAATAGTTTGCTCTGTACCCGCTTGCGAGCTTCCCGCGGCTTGTGGTACTCCCGCCGATCCTTGCTCAGACGTTGCAGCAAGATAGCCACTAACCCAAGCAAGTTGAACGGCACTCAGCTCTGCAGTGAGCTGCTTTAACTTGTCCACTTGGCCAGCAGAAAGCGGCGAAGCGAGTGATGAAAGCTCTTTTAACAACATGGAAACGGCCCTGTATCAGTGTAATGTAGGCAAGCTTATCCCCTCGCTGAAAAAGAAAAAAAGAATAAAAGCTGATTTTTAATTCGATTTTGGAATATACAAAGTTCAAAAATTAAGCTACAAAAGTAACTAGCGGTTCAAATAAACCATTTGGGCTAGGGTTTGCGAGTGCAAACTTCTATTCAAAAGTGTGTCGCAGCGCAAACTTTTCAGTCTGACCAGTCCTGAAAATAGGATATTGAAAAATATGCGCTTGTGTCTAAATCCAGAGTCGCCACAATATGCACCCTGAAAAATAAATGACATCTGTTCCTACTAATGTCCTCAACTGAGAGGTTTACCTTTGTGAAGCTAGGTCTACCCAAAGAAAGTCACGCAGGTGAAAGTCGCGTTGCGATTATTCCTGCCAATGTGGCTCGACTACTTAAAAATAATCTACAAGTTCTTGTTGAAAGTGGCGCTGGTAGCAATGCTGGTTTTACTGATGAAGACTATATCCAAGCAGGCGCATCGATTGTGTCTCGCGAACAAGTTCTGAGTGACGCTGACATCATCACGGTGGTGAATGCAAAAGATGAACAGCTCGCAGAACTTACATCGCTTATCAAGCCACAGCAAATTGTCATAGGCATGATGGATCCGCTAGCGCATCCCGAAAATGCCCAGGCGATTGCAGATACTGGTGCAACCGCAATTGCACTGGAACTTGTGCCACGGATCACTCGCGCACAAAGCATGGATATTCTGTCTTCAATGGCTACAATCGCAGGCTATAAGGCGGTGTTACTTGCTGCGCATAAAGCGCCGCGTTTATTCCCCATGATGATGACAGCAGCGGGCACCCTAAAACCTGCACGCGCCTTTATCATGGGCGTGGGTGTAGCAGGCCTTCAAGCTTGTGCGACTGCAAAACGCTTAGGCGCTGTGGTTGAGGCTTACGATATTCGCCCCGCAGCACGGGAACAGATTATCTCGGTAGGTGCCAAACCTGTTGAGCTCGATCTAGAAACCGAAAATACCGAAACCAAAGGTGGTTACGCTGCAGAGCAGTCTGATGACTTCCTTAAGCGCCAACAGCAAGCAATGGCCAACGTACTTGCTCAGCAAGATATCGTTATCACCACCGCTGCTATCCCCGGCCGTAAAGCACCAATACTTATCACCAAAGAGATGGTCGATGGCATGAAGCGCGGCACCATTATTGTCGACCTCGCAGCTGAGACCGGTGGTAACTGTGAACTAACTGAGCTCGATAAAGAGGTGGTTTACAAAGGTGTAACCATTTTGGGGCCATCAAACGTCCCTGGCACTGCGGCAAACCATGCCAGTCAGATGTACGGTACCAATATTGAAAACTTACTTAAGCTACTTGTCAGCAAAGAAGGTGAGTTAAACCTCGACTTTGAAGATGAGATCGTAAAAGACACGGTCGTGGCTCACCAAGGTCAGGTTACCAGCGCGCGTTTACGTGAGCTTTTAGGCTTACCCGCGCTTGACGTTGCAAGCCAAGTTGACAGTCCAGCAGAAAGTCCAGTTGAAACAGCTCCGGAGGCTAAATAATGGAAATTTTACTGCTATTGACCCTATTTGTGGTTGCGGTGTTCTTAGGCGTCGAGATGATCACTAAGGTGCCACCTACTCTGCACACGCCATTAATGTCGGGTTCAAATGCGATCTCAGGGATCTCGCTTGTGGGCGCGCTGTTGTCAGCAGGTTCTGGCGCTGGTATTTGGGTGAACGTACTCGGCTTTGTCGCTGTGGTACTTGCCACTATCAATGTTGTGGGCGGTTACATGGTAACCAACCGCATGCTAGCCATGTTTAAAAGGAAATAAGCCACTATGAGTACGACGATTATTTACCTCGCCTACTTGGTAGCTTCATGCTTATTCATCTTAGGTATTAAAGGGCTAACTAGACCACGTACAGCCGTTAGGGGTAACCAGCTTTCAGCGCTCGGTATGTTTATCGCGGTAGTGGTCACCCTGTTTGACCAAAGCATTTTAAGCTACGAGTGGATTATTGCTGGTGTGTTACTGGGTGGCTCGATTGGTGCTGTTATGGCGACCAAAATTCAAGTGACCTCAATGCCACAAATGGTTGCGATGCTAAACGGCTTCGGCGGCGGTGCGTCACTGTTTATTGCATTGGCTAACTTCCTTGATCCAACCTCAGCAACTCATACGGTTGCACTTGTGTCTATTGCCGCGACTGTGATTATTGGTGCGGTCACGCTTTCGGGCTCATTTGTTGCGTTTGCAAAGCTGCAAGAACTGATTTCAGGTAACCCGATCAAGGTGCCGGGCAACAAGGTGCTTAATGCACTATTGCTTATCAGTGCAATTGGTCTTGCTATCGCTATCGTCATGGATCCAAGCAACATCAACCTGATCTACGCCTTGGTTGCAGTGTCACTGGTTCTAGGCTTGCTACTTGTGGTACCCATTGGCGGCGCAGACATGCCAGTGGTTATTGCTTTACTTAACTCATATTCAGGTATTGCAGCAGCGACCACTGGTTTCATCACTGGCAACACAGTACTGATTGTATCGGGCTCATTGGTTGGTGCATCGGGTATTATCCTGACGCAAATCATGTGTAAAGCCATGAACCGCTCACTGTTTAACGTCCTGTTTGGTGTGATGGCTGAAGGCGGTGAAACCATTGATGCCGACGAAGTCTACGCGGGTAAAGTGACGTCATCTTCACCAGAAGAAGTGGCCATGCTACTAGAAACTGCCGAGCGCGTAGTGATTGTTCCAGGTTACGGTTTAGCCATGGCGCAAGCACAGCACGCCGTGCGTGAATTGGCCTCGGTGATGGAAGCACGTGGCACACAGGTGCTGTATGCGATTCACCCAGTTGCAGGGCGTATGCCTGGTCACATGAACGTCTTACTTGCTGAAGCTGAAGTGCCTTACGAGCAGTTGATTGAGATGGATGAGATCAACCCACAGTTCGAACAGACTGACGTCGCGATTGTGATTGGCGCCAATGACGTAACCAACCCAATGGCGCGTGAAGATAAGGGCAGCCCAATTTACGGCATGCCTATTCTTAACGTCGATAAAGCCAAAACAGTGGTTGTGGTTAAGCGCTCATTGAGCCCAGGCTTTGCTGGCTTGCCTAACCCGCTATTTGCCATGGACAACGCATTGATGTTGTTTGGCGATGGTAAGAAGGCCATTGTGGAGCTAACACAGAGCTTAAAAGAAGCTGACTAGCAGTAATGTTTAATCGCTAAACACCAAAAGGCCGCCAATGCGGCCTTTTATTTTTATTCCACATTGGTATTAAGTTCTATTTAACTTGTCGTTGTTAAAATTATGTAATTCACGGTTAAAAAGCAGTACTCTAGCTCACAGTACCCCGCGCTAAAAAGAAAATAATATGATAAAAAAAATGCTTTCGTTGCTCCCCCTTACACTATTAGCACCAATGAGCGCATTGCAGGCCGCAGAAAATAGCCAGCAAACAAAAATGCCCCCGCCCCCCGTCGAATTAGCGCAAGACACAAAAGTGCAATGGAGCGATAACTGGGGCATAGGCATTGGCATGCGCCGCGGCGATATTCCTTATGCAACCGAAGACGATGAGGTATACGACACCCTGCCTTTAATCTATTTTAAAAATGATTATTTCTACATTAATGGAATGGAAGCTGCGGGTCATATCTGGAAAAATGACAACCATCAGATCAACCTCTACACCCGTTTTCGTTTTGTCGACATCCCCAAAGAACTGCAAAACGACACCCAATCTCAAGCCTTTGATTTTGGATTACAATATCGCTTCGTTAAAGATGAGTGGGATGTTGACCTGGCCTTTTTATCCGACTCTCATAAACGCAGTTATGCCTATAGCCGCACCCAATATCACTGGGAGTCTGGTGACTGGAGAGTCAAGCCTTATGCAGAATTTCAATGGAAAAGCGCTGATTTTAATGACTACTACTACGGCTTAAATCAATACGATGTAGGCGGTGGTGTGAGTGTTAACGCCGGTGTGAAAGCACGCTACCATGTGTTCAGCAACCTATATCTGCTCGGACAGTTTGGCGTTGGTCGTCTCGAAGACGATGTCTACAACTTGCCAACCATTAATAACCGCTTTCAATATGAGTCATTCTTAGGCTTTGGTTTCTTCCCTGAACCTAATAGCAAAAAATACTCAGCGCAACCAGCCCCCACTAAGCGTAAAGAGGGTAGCGAATATATCCGCATCGCCCACGGCTGGGCAACACCATCCAACCTTAATGCCATCTTGAAATGGCAAACCAAGACCGACCCATACAATAACCAGATGACCTCGGCATTTTATGGTACTCAGCTCACCGATAGTTTGTTTAATTTCCCTATCGACTTATACCTGACCCCAGGTCTGGTTTGGCACCATAGCTCAGAGGTACAAAGTGATATTGCCGAAGCTGTAATAGCCGTAAAAGCATTCTACACCTTCGAGCTGGGTCCACGCTTTAGACTGGGTGTCGCAGAAGGCTTATCTTATGTCAGTAACGTCACCCATATCGAGGGAAGCGAGTTAGAAATTAAAGATTACAAACCCTCTAAATTACTTAACTACTTAGACTTCTCATTGGACGTCAACGTAGGCGATATCTTTAACTCTGCCAAGATGGAAAACATGTGGTTTGGTTATAGCATTCACCACAGGTCGGGGATCTTTGAGTCAAGTTCAGCCTTCGGCCGTATTAGCGGCGGCAGTAACTATCAGAGTGTTTACCTGCAGTGGCACTTCTAATACTAAATTAATGCTCATTAAAAAGGCCGCAATTGCGGCCTTTTTATCGTGGACTCTATACTAACGGGTAACCTCATTGGGCTCGCCAAATAGCACTAACGCGCTCTGACCAACCAAAGCGTTAACCAGTAACCTTCCCTGCTCGCCCAATTCCGTTACGGCCGTTTCACTGGCCAAGCTGATAGCGTTATAACGCTCAACATGCACCTGGTTAGAGCCACAAATGGCAAAGAACAAACGGATAATAGATCTAAAGTAAGGTAGCTTTAATGAGGCTTTCCACGAATTTTGTAATGACTGAATACAGGAGAAGTCTAAGCGTTCGATAAACAGGTTTGCGATGCGTGAGTCTAACTGTTTTAGGAAGTCGATTTTATGGGGAAAGTGATGGCTGATCCCGGTACGGCTAATGCCAGTTGCCTCAGACAAAGTTGAATATGACATGGCATCGTAACCCAGATCTAAAATCTGCTTCATCGCCTCATCGAGGATCTGTTGTATGGTCTGTTTAGTTTGGATTTTAGTACGCTTTGCCATAACACCACTTCACTGAAATCGATATGGCGATACTGTAGCAAAAGTACTTTATCAATGCCTAAATCAATCACTTCCATTCAGCTCTCATTCAGCTCTTACTCAGCCGTCATCTGTTGCGAGCTAAGCCAGTCAGCGGCTGCAGTTTGCCCCATCACCTCAACCAAGGTTGGCGTTAAATACTCGCCCAATTTTGCTTTGCGCCAATAGATATAACCCGGCAAAGGTTGCACGGTTCCTGCACCAAAAGTGCGCTGCATAAGGCTAGAAAACTCATTGAGGGTATCTTTGTCATGCAGCACGAGTCGAGGCGATATGTCGCGCCAAAAGTCATTAAAACTGTCAAATTGATTTAGCTGCTCAAGTGAATAATGCGCAAGTACCTGCGCGAGCACGGGCACCGACCAGTGGGATATAAACTCACTGTCAGCCATCACCGCGAGATTACGTCTATGGTACTGCTGCCATGCGAGATCTAAACTTTGAGTCTCAAGCGCAATGCGCCAAACCAAATACAGATCCGCCAACCACTCGTGCTGATATGGGCTTGTAATCGTTTGCCCCTGACGACTTAGCGCGTCAATGGCATACAGATGCCCAAGCTCGTGCCAATAAGTTAATTGCGCCTGCTGTTTAAGCGGCAAGGAGAAGTGGCCCATGCCCCAATTAATCGTTTGGCTACGCGGTAATTGCTCATAATCAGTGATCACCAAACCAGCAATATGATCATGGCGTAGATGCAGCACCATCGCGCCCCGCTGACCGAGTAGATAGTGTAAATCGTTGAGCCGAGTGGGAAGTTGACGACGAGCTGATGGCGGAAGCTGGGTAACACAAGTTTTAAGCAGATTTAGCTCGCAAACAAGGGCTTTTTTAGGACCAATATCTGTCCATAAAAAGCCACTTGCAGTACCGACACTGAGCGCAAAAGTGACGGCAAGCGAGCTCATCATATAACGTTAATACTACTGATTAGCCATGATATTTTGGATAATCGCCGTGGTTGAAATACCGTCTTCAAAGCACAAGACTTTCACCTGACCACCGGCGGCCATGACCTCGCTGCCACCTGCAATATCTTCCACTTTATAATCGCCACCTTTAACCAATAGGTCTGGCAGTAAGCGCGAGATAATACGTTGCGGTGTATCTTCGCTAAACGGTACCACCCAATCAACTGATGCCAATGCAGCCAGCACCGTCATGCGTCTATCTTCGGTGTTAACCGGGCGGCCTTCACCTTTAAGGCGTTTAACCGATGCGTCAGTATTTACCGCCACAATTAAGCGATCGCCCAAAGCGCGAGCCTGTTGTAAGTAACTCACATGGCCTGCATGCAAGATATCAAAACAGCCATTGGTCATCACCACACGCTCACCGCGTAGCTTTGCCTGCTCAAGCGCATAGGCCAGTTGATCTTCGCTGACCGCGCCAAAACCAGACTCACCATGATTAAGCGATAACGCTTCAATTAGCTCAAGGCGGGTCACCGTCGAGGTGCCAAGTTTAGCCACTACGATGCCTGCTGCCGTGTTCGCGATAGCACAGGCCTGCGGCAAATCACTGCCCGCGGCAATGGCGGTTGCTAAAGCTGAAATCACCGTGTCACCCGCGCCCGTTACATCAAAAACTTCACGAGCAACGGTAGGAATATGCAGCTCAGGTTGGTCGCGAGTAATCAAGGTCATGCCTTTTTCAGAGCGAGTCACTAGCATAGCGGTAAAGTCATACGCCTCAAGCAGACCTTGCGCTTTGGTCACTAAGTCCGACTCAGATTCGACCTTGCCCACCACCACTTCAAACTCACTCATATTAGGCGTCAACAGGTACGCGCCGCGATATTTTGCAAAATCACTGCCTTTAGGGTCGACCAACACTTTTACGCCTTTCGCGTTAGCGGCGGCAATAAAGCTTTGTGGCGAAATTAATGCCCCTTTAGCGTAATCAGATAACACCGCGACATCGACCTTATCCAGTTCCGGCAAGGTTTGTGCTAACAGCGCTTCACTCTCAGCTTCAGAGTAGTTTTCTTCAAAATCTAAACGCAATAACTGCTGGTTACGCGACATAACACGCAGCTTAGTGATAGTCGGTTTGCCAGCCACTTTATGCCAGTTCGGCTCGACCCCAAGGGTCTGAATGCCTAGAGTAAGCGCGTCAGCGGTTTCATCTTCACCCACAATACCCGCAAGACTTGCACTGCCACCTAGAGTTGCAATATTGATTGCCACATTGGCTGCGCCGCCTGGTCGATCCTCAAGCTGTTCAACTTTAACTACAGGAACAGGAGCTTCAGGTGAGATCCGCGCGGTAGGGCCCGCCCAATAGCGATCTAACATTACGTCACCGACAACGAGAACCTTGGCTTTTTCAAATGCTGGCAGAGAAATCTTCATAGTGCCTATATCTTTCGCAAAATTTAATTGTGATTGTACCTAATTCTAATCGCTTTTGAGTTAGAATAATGAGTAATTTTTCAATGGACTCGAGAATTACGTGGTAGAAAAAGCGCAATTTACATCTCACCTTTATCACCCTAAGTATTGGCTTATATGGTTAGGCGTCGGCTTTATGCGTTTAACTCAGCTATTACCGCTTCGAATTCAGATGAAAATGGGCGCCGCAATCGGCCGTCTTGGCATGAAGTTAATAGCCAGTCGAGTAAAAACCGCAAGACGCAACCTTGAGCTATGTTTCCCCGAGATGTCGCCAAGCGAGATGCAACAGTTACTGACGCAAAACTTCGAGCAAACAGGCAAAGCTATCTTCGATACCGCAAATGCTTGGTGGTGGTCTGATGAAAAAATTCAGCAACACATGACCATTAAAGGTAAAGAGTATGTCGAGCAGACATTAGATAGCGGCCAAGGAGTCATCTTATTTGCCGTCCATTGTCTGCCTCTAGAGATGGGCGCCCGTATTTTTGGTCAGTTCCAGCCCGGTGTTGGCGTGTATCGCCCGCACAATAATCCGGTCATGGAATACTTACAGGTTAAAGGTCGGCTCCGCTCGAACAAAGCCTTAGTCCCCAAACGCGACCTACGCCAGATGGTACGCAGCCTGCGCGAGCCTAACGTTATCTGGTATACCGCCGACCAAGATTTTGGCCGTTCAAGCGCCACTTTCATCCCCTTCTTTAATGTACCCGAAGCCGCAACGATCACCGGCGCCACCACTCTAGCCAGACTTGGCAAAGCCAAAGTGTTGCCTTTCTTTGTTGAGCGTAATAGTGACGACACAGGCTACAATATTGAGATCCAGCCGCCGTTAGATAACTTTCCCGGCGAGAATGAGATTGAAGATGCCAAGCGTGGCAATAAGATTATCGAAGAGATTATTAGCCGTAATAAATCGCAGTATATGTGGTTACATAGACGGTTTAAGACACGGCCTAATAAGGGTGATGCTTCGTTATATAAATAGGTTCTAGGTTCTAGGTTCTAGGTTCTAGGTTCTAGGTTCTAGGTTCTAGGTTCTAGGTTCTAGGTTCTAGGTTCTAGCAAAGCTAAAGGTATCAGGCTACGCCTGACTAGGGTCGTGAGCTGGAAGCTCACGACCTTTTATCAAACGTAGTTTGATTAGCTATAACTGCGGGCGAAGCCCCGCGATGTTGATTGTTAGACGCAGTCTAACTTAAAGCTCAAACAAAGTTTGATGGCCAGCAGCCATAGATGCAATCTAACTCCCCCAACTTTAGTCAAAGTGTAAAATTGACATCGACAGCCCATAGCTAAATACTGTTAAAAAGACACACCCGAGTGACCTAGGCTGATCCTAGTATCAGCACGCTGGAATGTGCACGCTAAAACACTCGTCCAAGGTTAACGAATTAACCTGAAATTGGAGCGCCAATGTCACTGAGTCAAAGCGACCTTACCCGTATAGCACTGGATATCACATCAGGGCTGTCAGATCACGATAGATACTCAAGACTTCTTGATACCATACGTCAAACTCTGCACTGTGACGCCGCCGCGCTGCTGCAATTTAGCGGTAAACATTTTACCCCACTGGCTATCGATGGTTTGAGTCCCGATGTACTTGGCAGGCGCTTTATATTGAGCGAGCACCCAAGACTTGAGGCCATCGCTCGCGCGGGTGATGTGGTAAGATTTCCAGCCGACAGTATACTGCCCGACCCTTACGATGGTTTAATTCCCCATCAAGAAGACCATTTAATGGTGCACGCCTGTATTGGCCTGCCTTTAGTCGCTAACGGCGCGCTTATCGGCGCGGTCACTATCGACGGTTTTGACCCAGAGCAGTTCAATAGCTTTAGCGATAAAGAGCTACGCACCTTAAGCGCTATCGCGTCGGCATCACTTAACAATGCCCTGCTTATCGAAAAGCTAGAAAAACAGGCGCTGCAATCTCAAGAGCCGCCATCGTTCAACCACAATAGCTCAGACAGTGAAGTGGAAATTATTGGTCAATCCTCTGCTATCCAAACACTGCAAAACGAGCTTAATGTGGTAGCCAGTACCGACCTTAATGTGTTGATTTTAGGTGACACGGGGACCGGTAAAGAACTGGTTGCCAAATCAATCCACCAGCGTTCGCTGCGAGCAGGTAAACCGCTGGTGTATTTAAACTGCGCCGCCCTGCCTGAGTCCGTTGCTGAAAGTGAGTTATTTGGTCATGTAAAAGGCGCCTTTACTGGCGCGATTAGCCATCGTAGCGGAAAGTTCGAGACGGCCGATAAAGGCACCCTCTTTTTAGATGAGATCGGTGAATTACCACTGTCCTTACAGTCAAAATTATTGCGGGTATTACAGTATGGCGATTTACAAAAAGTCGGCTCTGATAAAAGCTTAAAGGTTGATGTGCGCATCATCGCCGCCACCAATAAAGATCTCAAGCAAGAAGTCTTGGCCGGACGCTTTAGGGCCGATCTTTATCATCGTTTAAGCGTATTCCCAGTCATAGTGCCACCACTAAACGAGCGCGAAGGCGATGTAATCTTATTAAGCGGCTTTTTTGTCGAGCATAGCAGAGAAAAGCTCGGTTTAAAGAGCCTGAGATTAAGCCCTGACAGTATTAACCTGTTAAATAGCTATGATTGGCCGGGTAACGTACGAGAGCTTGAACATGTTTTGCGCCGCGCGGCGGTATTGTCCAGAGCGCAGTCTCAGTCAGATATTGCGGTGATCACCCCGCAACACTTTGACTTGCGTGGTCAAGACAAGCAGCAGCTTGAGACAACATTTAAAACAGCAACGCAAACCCGCCAAACAATAGCCATTGAGCAAACGCTAAAACAAGCTACTGAAGCGTTTCAGGCGCAATATATTAGCCAGACATTAGTCGCTAACAGCAACAACTGGGCGGCAACGGCCAGAGCGCTAGATGTCGACTCCGGTAACCTGCACCGACTCGCTAAACGTATCGGCATTAAATAAAACCATGGCTGATATCGCCTATATAATTCAGTAGATTAAGCTGATATAAATTGGCCTGTTTATTCATGCTAAAAAGGCCGTTAAAAGGAATTAAGACTAAATTGCAGCGATTAATAACCCACTCCATTACTGCGTTATCGATACTCATGCTCTCTTTGCCCGTGAGCGCCCAGGACACACATGAGCCTAAAGCCTGTGAGCTGAGCACGCTTGCTCAGCCGCTATTTGATGCAGAACAGAAAATTCAATATCGCCAGCTTGCTAATGGCCTGCAACTGCGCACTCTCGCGATTAACGGTACTCAGGCTGTCTCTATCGCCAGCCAGTTTGATGTGGGATCGCGCAATGAGATACAAGGCCAAACCGGTTACGCGCATCTGTTCGAGCATATGCTATTTAAGGGCAGCGAGCATGCCCTGGGTGATAGCTATACCCAGACCATGAGCGCCTTAAGCGGCCAGTTTAATGCCAGCACCTTTTTTGATTTTACCAACTACTACTTAACGATTCCCTCGCAGGCACTAGAGCTGAGTTTATGGCTGGAGGCCGACCGCTTTCGCTACCCAAGTTTGAATGACACCACGGTAAAAAATCAGCAAGCTGCGGTGCTCGAAGAGATGGCCACCAGCATAGATAACCAGCCTTATGTGCGCAAAGCGATGGAGTTTTTACTGTCACAGGTTGAGGGCACGCCTTATGGTCATGCGGTGATTGGCAGTATCAAAGATGTCAAAGCGGCCACACCCGAGAGCTTAAACGCCTTTCATCAACGCTATTATCGCCCCGATGCCATGCAGTTAAGCTTGGTGGGCGATATTCCAGCTCAAACCCAGTCCTGGGTAGATGAGCAGTTTGGTGACTGGCAAGCACCAAGAATTGAACAGGCTCAACTTGAGGATCTTCAGCTAACCCCGCAGCCTGTGCACGGTGAGATTATCGATGAGAGAGGCCCTTGGCCTGCGGTGCTATTAGCGTGGCACACGGCAGGGCGTGACTCGCCAGATGCAGCCGGACTAACCTTACTTGAGGCGTATCTGTTTCAAAACAAGAGTAGCCTCATTCAAGGCACTAGCCTTAACGACCCCGACCAGCTGTTAAGTTACTCTATCCCGTTAACGATGACCCATCACGGCGTAACTAACTTAGTATTAGTGCCACGCGCGCGCACTTCGCTCGATACGCTCACTGAAAATGTGCAGGGCTTAATCGACACAGTGACAGACAAGCCGATATCAGCTGCCAAACTGTGTCAGCTAAAACAAATTTGGCTTAATAAAGCGCTAGCGCGTTTAGACTCACCATCACAACTAGCAAAAGCCCTTTCAGCCACAGCCCCGCAAGATAAGCATCATCCACTGACCGGGCCTTGGCAAAGAATAAACGCCGTAACACCTGCACAACTGCAAGCTATTGCCCAAGGCTATTTTAGCCAAAATGGCGTTCGTCTCGACCTGCTTCCGCCTTGGTATATTCGAGCCACTAAGTCCATTTTAGAGGTCTTACCTAAGGGAATGACTGACAGCCTTGAAGAGAGCGTCATGTGATGAAGCCATATATTGAAAAACCGCTGAAGCAACAACTTAAGCCACTAGCCTGTGGCACGTTACTGCTAAGCGTAATATTAAGTCTATTGGGCTGCCAGCAAACCCAGATAACATTTACCCCAACCGCTGAGCCGCAGCTGCCAGTATTTGATAAGTTGCAGGGCGCACCAGAGATTGCCGCACTAATCTATCAAGCCGCCATTCCCATTGAGCGTGTAGTGCTGCCGATTGAAATTGAAGCCGAACCTGATGCTGATGCTGTACTTGAGCCTAGGTTAAAACCAGAGCTTGAACTGTATCTATTTGACGATACGCCCTCTGGGTTAAATCATCTGTCGCTAGTGGCTTATAGCCAAACTCCGATGGCAAACCTTGATGTGCTGGTGAATGCTTTTCGCGAAAAAACCCGCTACTTAGCGCAGCAATCAAACTTAGCCTGCGCTGAGAGTCTGCGTATTCGCCCAAGCATGCACAGCCTGACTATTAGTATCGATTGCCCCGACTCCCCCGCTCTTGCTAGTGAGTTGTTAATGCAGTTTTGGCAAGCCGCTAGTGTTAACCAAATAGGCAGTTTTGATGAGATAGGGAGTTTTAACGAAATAGACATCGCCAATGTGCGCCGCCAACTCAAGTTGGCTAAACATATCAATGCCTACAGTGGCGCCGAAATTGATGATGTGTGGGCTAAAAAAATCCTCGGTGAGCAACATGTTTATAATCAAGTGCTCAACGACAAAACCCTTGCCGATGAGCTTGACTTAACCAAGCTTAACCAAGTCAGAGACACGATTTTTGCCCAATCTAACTGGGCGCTGTTTGCCAATCTAAGCCTTGGACAAGACAAGCAGTTTACTTCTGCGGTGACAAAGCAATTTAGCTCGTTAATCTCTACTGCCCAGCTCGCAAACTCAGCGGCGAGCAGCAAATTGACAACGCGTTCTAGTGCCGTGATGGACTCTAGCCCTGCTGTCATCCCAGCTATCAGTCCTGCAGTCGATATCAGCAATGATAACAAGACACTGTTTATCATCGATGCCCCTGGTAGCGTACAAACACAGGTACGTATCGGCTACCCACTGGATGCCAGTGATACAAGCAAGGATAGCATTCAAGATTGTAAACTACTGGCCAGCTGGCTTGGGCGCAGTTTTTCAGGGCGGCTTTATTACGATCTACGCGAAGTTCGCGGGCTAACCTACGGCATCTATGGCCGCTGCTTTGATAATCCACTATCACGCACGCTTAAGTTTTACGGCAGCACTAAGCTTGAGCACTCAGGTGCCTTTATCAGCGGCGTGTTAGATCATTTAGCATTAGCAAGCCAAACGCCGGCATCAACGGCAGAGGTTAGTACCTTAAAGAACTACCTCACTAGTCAGCAGATGCTACGCCAAGCCAACTACCGCGCAGTCGAGTTCGATAGCATAAAGCAGTTAGTGCGCGGCTATGAACCTGAGCGCGAGCAAAAAGAGGCCGCAAGGTTGGCAAGCTTAACCCCTGCACAGCTACAACAGATTGCCAGCTCGGTATTTAACAATACGCCCTATATCGTGATTAGAGGCGATAGTGACAAAATACGCGAAGATATTAAGCAAAAATTGCCCGAGTGGAACATTGTTAACGCCAGTGTCGATTAGCCAATATGACTCGCTGTGGCGACAATAACGCTCTGCTCATCTGCCAGCATTCAGGCTATGCCATCCCTACGACAATCCCTACCACATAACAGTGATGACATAGGGGTTGCATAGCTGTGATGGTATAGCCACTGACCCGCCAATTTACACCACCGACTATTGATGCTTTTTCAAGCGCCAAACTATCAAGTTTGCGACTGAGATATCAGCCTTAAAAAATAGATCACATTTAGATTTCAGTTCTTCAACGTTGCGGTCGCATTAACTTGCAAAATTGGGTTTATTTTAAGGAACTGTAATGCATTCGAGCATGACCAAATTTGCTATCGATGATGGCTCTACCAATGTAAAAATCAGCTGGATTGACAACGGTCAAGTGCGTAGTGTTACCTCACCTAACTCTTTTCGTAAAGACTGGAAGAGTGCGGCTTTGCTCAGTGATCGCAAAGTGTTTAATTACCAAATTGCATCGACTAAATATACCTACGATGCCACATCTGACAAGGCGCTTTCGACCACTCATGTCGCCTTTCAATATGATGACTTAAACCTATTATCTGTTCACCACGCCCTACTGCAAACGGGTGTTAAGCCTGGCCCTGTCAGTATTTTGGTGACGTTACCCATCACCGAGTACTACAAAGCTGACGATTGTCAGAAAAACGAAGAAAATATCGCGCGTAAAAAAGCTAACTTGATGCGCGAAATTACGCTTAACAAGGGCGAGCTATTTACCATTGTTGACGTTGAAGTGCTGCCAGAAAGCCTACCGGCCGTGTTGACCACACTGATGGATTCAGGCGTTAACGAATTCGCTAAATCTTTGGTGATTGATTGCGGTGGTACAACCTTAGATATGGGCGTGATTGTCGGTGAATTTGACGATGTATCGGCTGTTTATGGCAATGCCGAGATTGGCGTGTCTATGGTCACCAACGCAGCGAGAAAAGCCTTATCGGCGGCAGACAGCGACGCGAGTTACTTAGTGGCTAACGAGCTCATTAAGCGCCGCCATAACCGCGAGTTTGTTGAAGAAGTCATTAACGATATCAGCAAGGTAGACTGGGTACTTGAGCGTATCGAAGACAAGATTGCCGAGCTCGGTGCGGCTGTTGCCTATGAAGCTAAAACCTTTACCCGTAATCCAAACCGCATCTACTTAGTGGGTGGCGGCGCGATGCTGATTGAAAGCGCGATCCGCGATGCGTATCCGTCGCTGGGCGAAAAGATTGTGATGGTGAAAGATCCGCAAGAAGCGCTATCACGCGAGATCTGCTGCTACCACGCGGCAGAGCCAAGCGACGCGGCTTAAAGGGACCCTTATGCGCATTCGATTCAATGTAGGTCTAGAGCCTGAAATCTATGACAGCCACAGCTACGCCATAAAAACCCTAAGGGGTTGGCAGCAGCAGGAAAAAGCGCGTAATGATGAGACGGATATCGTGCTACAGCGCCGTATTCAGTTTCATCGCGACCTGTATTTATCTGGATTATTCCTGCATGAATTGGCGCCGCAGTTGCCGTCCATGCTCACTCAGACTCTGCTACAAGATAAGGTGAACTGCCAAACCTTAGTGTGCCAGATCCGCTCAGCGGGCCTGTCTTTAGAATCGAGTGAAGATAACGGTTTATCTGAGCAGCAGTGGCTAAAGTTAACCTCTATGCTTGAGGGCGCTAGCTTACCTAATCAGCAAAGCGAGCCATTGAACCTAAGCTCAATTGAGCAGCAACTTGAGCAGTTACAACAAGGGCAGGAGCAGTTAAGTAAACTGTTCAATAACTTGCCCGCCGTAGCTGACACTGTGCAGCCTCATGCAGAACTTGATTTAGCTGCGCAATTTAGTCAGCTTAAACAGGGGCAGGACAAGTTAATGGCGCAGATAAAAAGCCTATCTAGCCAATTAGCCCATACACCTGCCAGCGCGCCAGCGAACGATGAGACTCCTAACTTAGCGACTCAACTGGAGCGAGCGCGACGAGTAAAATCCAAAGGCTTGTGGTAATTTTTTACAGTACTTTATTTTCAGTGCTATTAATTTTCAGTGCTTAATTTACAGTACTTAATTTACAGTGCTATAAAACAGTTACAATAAAAAAATCCACCTTGTTAAGGGTGGATTTTTTTTGGCTTTAATTCTAGCTGTGCATTTTTGAGCAAGATTGAACGCTAGAAACAAAAAAGCAGAGCCAAGACTCAATGTCTCAGCTCTGCCCTTCTTCCAACTCGATACATTAATAAGAACGAGCCAGCCACTACATTAGTATTAGCGGCTACATTAGTACCAACTACTATACAAGGTATTAGCTTTTATATAAGTATTAGCTAGCTTGCGCTAGGTACTTTGCCATCTCAACCGCAGGCACCATTCCGCCGCCCGTCGCCCACACCACGTGTGTCGCGTTGCTCATCATCTCAGGTGTTAGCCCCATACGCGCTTGATACTGTGTATCGCCGCTCACTCTAAGTGCGCCCGGCATCCCTGCAAGGGCCGATGGCTCAAGCTCAATGCCCTCACTCTTAGCCAGTAAACCAAGTAGGTCATACATGTGCTGATCGCTTAAGGTGTAATAACCATCAAGCATACGCTCCATGGCGCGGCCGACAAAACCTGATGCACGGCCTACGGCTAAACCATCGGCTGCCGTGACGTTATCGATACCTAAGTCCTGTACCGCGATTTCATCATGCAGACCCGTGTGTACGCCAAGTAGCATACAAGGAGAATGTGTCGGCTCAGCAAAGAAGCAATGTACGTTATCACCAAACGCTAACTTAAGACCAAACGCCACACCACCAGGGCCACCGCCTACACCACAAGGTAGGTAAACAAACAGCGGATGCTCGCTATCAACCTTGATATCAGCGCCGTCAAACTGCGCTTTTAAGCGCTCACCAGCCACTGAATAACCAAGGAACAACGTGCGCGAGTTTTCATCGTCGATGAAGAAGCAGTTAGCATCAGACTCAGATGCCTTACGACCTTGCTCTACCGCAACGCCATAGTCTTGTTCATATTCAAATACATTCACGCCGTGGCTACGTAGCTTATCTTTCTTCCACTGACGGGCGTCAGCAGACATATGCACGCTAACGTTAAAGCCAAGCTTGGCGCTCATAATGCCGATAGACATACCTAGGTTACCGGTCGACCCCACCGCAATGCTATAACCGCTAAAGAAGCTCTTCATCTCTTCGGTGAACAGCATCTGATAGTCGTCAGACTCGTTAAGTTTACCTGCTGCAATCGCCAATTTTTCGGCGTGGGTTAGCACTTCATAAATCCCGCCACGCGCCTTGATAGAGCCTGAAATCGGTAAGTGGCTGTCTTTTTTCAGCATCAGTTTACCGGCAATCTTTTGGCCGTATTTGGCTTCTAGCGCCTGCTTCATCTGTGGGATCTCAACCACTTCTGACTCAATAATACCGTTAGATGCAGCAGTCTCAGGGAAGGCTAACGCTAGGTAAGGAGCAAAACGCTGCAAACGCGCGCTGGCATCGGCCACATCAGTGCTGTCTAAGCCTACATAGGGTAGTGATTCCGCTAAGTGGGTCGCCTTGGTTTCAAACCAGCTGACTTCTTCTAGATTGATAAGCTTAGTCAGCAAAGGGAAGTCATTTATCAGTTGTTGAGTATTCATGGTTTCAGGTTCCCTTTAGGATTAAATAACATAAGAAAGAGCAAAGGTCGCAGCCAGTGCCACAAGTGAGGCGATAAAGGTTGCGGTGGTGTAATACATAAATGTTTGTTTCATCGTGGCGCCGGTGTACTGCTTAACGAGCCAGAACAGTGAGTCGGTAACGATAGTGCAGCCGATTGCGCCAGAACCGATAGCTAAGGTCACGATAACGGGGTTCAAGTCTGGGTAAAGCACTAATAACGGCGACACAATCGCAGTTGCGCCCATCATGGCCACAGTTGCTGAGCCAACGGCTGCGTGCAGGATAATGGCCACTAACCAAGCCAGTAGCACAGGGGGCATATCAAGGTTTGCTAGAATTTGCGCCAGGCTATCGCCCATGCCGCTGCCACTTAATACACCGTTAAACGCGCCGCCCGCACCGATAATCAGCAAGATATTAGCAATTGAGGCGAAGCTGTCTTCGGTTTTAGTCAGCAAGGTGCCCATAGTCATCTTGTTGCGTAGACCTAGCAGGTAATAAGCCACGAACGCTGCGATAAACATCGCGGTGATTGGGTTACCGATAAATTCAAGCGTGGTGTAAAGCGCAGTACCCGGCTCCATGTACAGCTCGGCCACGGTTTTAACCAACATCAAGATAATTGGCAAAAGGATAGTGAACAAGGTGGTGCCAAGTGATGGTAACTCGCTCTCTTTACGAGCAGTGACTTCACTAAACTCAGCGGGCACTGGTAGGTGCGGCAATTTATCGCCAAACAGCTTAAGGAACAGTGGACCACCAATTAACGAAGCCAGTAGACCGATGAGTAGCCCCCAGATGATCACAGAGCCAACATCAGCGCCTAGTGCGTTAGTCACAAACAATGCTGCAGGGTGTGGCGGCACGATGCAGTGCACGGCCATCAATGCAGTACATAACGGAATGGCGAGCTTTAACAGTGAAGTATTGGTTTTGCGCGCTATAGAGAATGCCAGTGGGATCAGCAATACCACGCCAACTTCAACGAACAAGGTGATACCACAAATAAGGCCGACTAATACCATAATGACATCGGGGCTTAAGTAGCGAGACTTTAGCAAGGTGATGCCAATACGCTCGGCTGCGCCTGAGATCTCCATCATCTTACCTAGGATGGTACCTAGACCGATAACAATCGCCAAGAAGCCTAAGGTGCCACCAATGCCAGACTCCATCGCCTTGATCATTTCAAGTGGTGCCATGCCCATCATGCCACCCACAAAGAAACTGGCAAGTAGCAGAGCAAGGAAAGGATGCAACTTGAACTTAACGATGCTAATGACAATCAACAAGATACTACAAAGCAGAGTACCAATAATCCACAGCTGTGATTCCATTGTATTTCTCTATTGGTTAAAAGGAGTTAAAAGGAGTTCAAAAGGTATTGAAACGTGGCGCTATTAAATCCAAACAATGGAATGCTGACAAAAGATATAAATCAGCGTTCGCTTGAGCCAGATTGTGGCAACCAGTACTTAGTCGTCACAAAAGTGCTTTTAACATGACCCAAGCATCAAGTGTGTTGATAAAATCGGTGCTAAAAGGCGGCTTAGAGTAAAATGTGCCCATCAAAATTTGAGATGTTAGTCATGTACTCCCAACAAGATGTATTCAGCAGAAACCGTTTACTCAGCAGTTATCAGCTTGCAAAGCTGCATACCTTCGAAGTAGTGGCTCGTCACCAATCTTTTTCGCTCGCCGCAGAAGAGTTATGCGTTAGCCCCTCAGCCGTGAGTCATAGAATTACCGCGCTGGAGACTGAATTAGGCTTCAAGCTGTTTTCTCGCTTTCACCGCAGAATTGAGTTAACAGAAGATGGCAAGCGACTGTTTTCAAAGTTGAAGGACAGCTTAAAAAGCCTGAATCAGGAAGTGTTTGAGATTAAAAACCAAGAGGTGTCGGGTAAGTTGACCATCTATTCTCGCCCCTCTATCGCCCAGTGTTGGCTGGTGCCTAAAATTGCTAATTTTAGCCGTCAGTACCCGGCGATTTCGATCAACATTTTGACCGGCAATGAAAACGTTAACTTCAACAGTTTTCATATCGATCTGGCCATCTATTACGATAATCGCCCGCGCAGTAAACTGTTTTGTCAGCACTTGATGGATGAGACCATTATGCCGGTCTGCAGCCCAGAATACGCCGCCGAGCACGACCTGATTGGCAAGCCAGAGCACCTGAGTCGCTGCACCCTGCTGCACGACAACCAAGCCTGGGAATATGACTCAGATTGCGATGAATGGAAGTACTGGGGAGAAAAGCTTGGGGTCAATATTGATGACAGTCGCTCAATCGGTTTTGACCGTTCTGACTTGGCTGTTATTGCTGCCATGAACCATGCAGGCATCGCCATGGGACGCGGACAACTGGTGAGTAAGCGCATTGTGCGAGGGGAGCTCATCGCGCCTTTTGCAGGCCAGCAAGTAACATGCGAACAAACTTATTATGTGGCTTCTCATGATAAAGATCTCAACCCCAAAGCTAAGCTGTTTGTTGACTGGCTAAAAAAGCAAGCAAACCATACTTTATGATGCAGCCCGATTAAATTTACTCATATAGCGTGATGCCCAATAAGTAAGCTCAAGCTGATATACTCTCGCCATCTAACGTAATGAGCCCTATGTGAAACCATGACTAATCAAGCCTGCAACTTAATCAGCCAACAGGTCGAACACGGCGGCAGTGATGAGCCGCTGTCACAGAGTGGTCCACAGGCTCGCTACCTGCAGCAGGTAGAGCGGCTGCTGATTATTGATGACAGCGCGCAGCACCAAGCCGTTAATGCGCTCGAGCAATTGCATCAGCGGCTAACTCAAATGCCTCAAATGAATGGCCATGCGAATCCAGTCTGCCAAGGTCTCTATATGTGGGGGGATGTTGGCCGCGGTAAAACCTACTTGATGGATCTGTTTTATCAAAGCCTTGATAGTGAAGCAGAAACTAATGATTACAAAGCAAGAGTCCCCAAGCTTAGATTGCACTTTCACCGTTTTATGGCACGTATTCATAAAGAGTTGATTAGCGAAGCGGGTAATCGTGACCCACTTGAGCGCATTGCCAAACGGGTCGCAAAGCAGTGCCGCGTACTGTGTTTCGATGAGTTTTTTGTCAGCGACATTGGCGATGCCATGATTTTAGCCAAGCTGTTTGAAGCGCTATTTGAGCAAGGTATTACCTTAGTCGCCACCTCCAATATCCCGATTAATGAGTTATATAAGAATGGCTTACAGCGACAACGTTTTTTACCCACTATCGACCTGCTAAACCGCTTTACCCAAGAAATCCATTTAAGCGGCGAGCAAGACCACCGCTTACATCAGGTAACAGCAAAAAGCCAGACCCAGCGCTACTTTGTTAACGCGCCCGTCCAAGAACAGGCTGCCGAAAATAACGACATGAAAGAGCAGTTTGAGCGTATTTTTAGCGCTTGCTCTAATGCTGATACCGATACTAATGCAGGTGCAGGTGCATTAATTTCAGCGCCGCTGTTAATTCATGGCCGCATAATCGACACCGTAAAATACACCTCCAAAGTGGCCTGGTTTGAGTTCGACGCCCTGTGTGACGGCCCACGTTCGCAGCTCGATTACATCGACATCGCCAGCCGCTTCAGCACAGTACTGCTGACTCAAGTGCCTGTATTAGGCGGCGAGCCCCGCAGTTGGATTAGAGCCCGCGGCACCGAAGATGGCGCCCAGCACTTTACAACCACTGCAATTGAAAGCGCCAATACAACTGCCGCTATTGAAACGGCTGCATTTAACACTGCTGCTTTTGAAACGGGCAATAGACAACGGTCTTACGCGGTGAGTGATGACCCCGCGCGGCGTTTTATCAGCTTAGTAGATGAGTTATATGACCAAGGGGTGGAGCTGTATATTCAAGCCGCTGTGCCAATGGATGAGCTGTATATTGGCGGCGCGCTTAGTTTTGAGTTCAGACGTACATTGAGCCGCCTGACCCAGATGCAGAGTTTGCAATATTGATTGCCCTAAGAATACTCTCACCATCAGTGGTTGCAATGACCTGCGGCCTTAGCATGTGCCGATGCTCACAGCGAGTATATCCTTGTGAGCTCAACGAAAACATCTGATGTGAATGGATTCACACATGCCGCGGTGACATGAACGTCATAGCGCGGCCTTACCACCAAAGCCTCAGCCTTATCGACACTGAGTTAGAACAGCGGACTATCCAAGCTTATGCGGCTAACGTCAGAATGCTCAACAAATTCGATATCACATCTATTGCTCATCTCATGGTTACGGCATAATAGCGCCAATTACATTACAGAGTCGTAAATATGGACAACCAGCAAGAAAGTTACATGACTGAAGAAACCCTTATTGAAACAGTCGAAAATCAGATCGCCGACGGCGAACCGAAAAAGGTCAAAGAGACCTTGATGCGTTTGGTGATGACAGGAACGCCGCGTGAAGAAGCGATTCAATGGATGGCATGCGCGCTAGCTATTGAAGTTAGCGATGTGATGCTAAATGGCGCGTCATTTAACGAAAAGCGCTACAACCAGCATTTAGATGCCATGCCAAATCTAGATTGGATGGAAGACTAATATAAGCTGCTTAATATCAGCATTATTAATCGCTTTAGCACCAACTTATCTCGCATGTTAACTGGTGCTATCCTTGCCACCCTGTTTGGGCTTGCTATAACAGAAAGCTCAGCGCATCAAGCCAAGTTTCTCCCAAGCCTCGCACTTAAAGCTGCAACTAATGCAACAACTAATACAACTACAACAAAAAGAGAATTAGCCGTGAGCCAGCCACATACCCTGACATTAGATGACGTCTCATTTGATAAAAAACAAGGCAGGATTGATGTTTACAAGGGCAAGCATAAACATATTATTATCCCTGATAACTTTGACGGTATCCCCGTCACCGAGATCTGGGATTATGCTTTTTCAGAGGTTGAGGCGTTAAGCGAAGAATTCGAAGAGGTCCCAGAGAACCTAATAGCCAGCGTGGTTATCCCTAATACAGTCACCGAAATTGGTGAAGGCGCATTTCAGCGTAACGCCCTTACCGAGGTAGTGATCCCAAGTTCTGTGACTCGTATTGGTTACAAGGCCTTTGCTGAAAACGCACTTACCAGCGTTGATATCCCAGATTCAGTGACTGAAATTGTAGAAAGAGCATTTGCCAAAAATGCATTAACTCACCTAAGCCTGCCAAATTCATTGACTAAAATTAATGACCGAGTGTTTCAATTTAATGCGTTAACCAGCATCACTATTCCTGATTCCGTGACTGAAATAGGTTTAGGCGCATTTAGGGGGAATGCACTTCAAAGCATCACAATTCCAGACTCGGTAACTGACATAGACTCTGAAGCATTTGCAGATAATGCCATAACCAGTGTATTCATTCCGACTTCGGTCACTTACATGGGTAATGACGCTTTTAGCGATAACCCATTAAGGGGCAGGATTATCAAAGGCTTTGGCAAGAAAAAGCCGCGCAGAGAACTCACTGACGAAGAGTGGCTCGAAGCCTTTGGTGACTTATAAGGTTAAGTCCCCCAAACCTGAGGTTGAGTATCAAGCAGCGCCTGACCAAGGTCGTGAGCTTCCAGCTCACACACGGGCAAAAGGGTGACTACAACCCCCCCTCTTGACCATTTCTTTCATAAAGAGTCCGAGCCGCCCCGACGAAGTTGTTGATCCTCATACTCCAATAAAAATTGACTAACGGCTCAGATGGGACATCTGATGTGAATGGACTCACAAATGCCGCGATGGCATGGATGCCAAAGAGCGGCCATTTCCCCCCGAGCCTGAACCATCATCCATGATGATTCCACGACACTATTTTGGGTAAAGAGTCATCTTTATTTCGGCAACTCCGATGGGGAACAGTGTTTTCTGTAAGCTATTCCAACCAATTAGCGATTGATTTATGGTTCAAGATAGAAGAACAGAGTATTAAGATTCGAATAATTTACTCTGACCCCACATTTCACTTTCGAAAATATCAATAACCTTTTTTGAAACGCTTGGCTGCATGTTGAGCGCTATTAATGAGTTTGCCTAAGGCTCTGTCTTTACTGCGTTTCTCTGCCAGCGTTGCACCATTGAGTGCTTGCTCTTTGAGTAACTTCTGAAAACTATGTAAACGCCTTTCTGTTAAATCACCATTTTTGATGGCTCTTTGCACTGCACAACCCGGTTCAGAATCATGGGAGCAATCAGAGAAGCGACATTGCTGCGCAAGCTCTGTAATTTCAGCAAATGTTTCACTCACACCATGCTCACTGCCAGCAAGCTGTAATTCACGCATTCCAGGGGTATCCATTAGAACGCCACCGCTTGCTAATACCTTGAGTGCCCGGTGTGTTGTGGTGTGGCGCCCCTTACTGTCATCCTCGCGAATGCCGCCTATTTGCTGAGATTCAAAGCCCAGTAAGCTATTAACTAGGGTTGATTTACCCACGCCAGATGAGCCCATAAAGGCAATGGTTCTACCATTACGACAGTACGCTTCAAGCAGTTTAATATCTTGGCTATCAAGCGCATTGAGAGTATGCACCTGCAACATAGAATCTAACTGCTGTACTTGCTCTCGCTTAGCATCGGCATCTTCACACAGATCAGATTTAGTTAACAGGATCACCGGCTCAACCATCGCTTCGCGGGCGAGGGTGAGGTAGCGCTCAATTCGGCTCAAACTAAAGTCATGATTCAGAGAAGAGACAATCATGACAATATCGATATTGGCTGCAATCAGCTGAGTCGCCACCTTAGACCCGGGCGCTTTACGCTCGAATAGTGACTGACGTTCAAGACTTCGATGCAATCTTAGTTGGTCATCAAATAACACCCAGTCACCAACACAAATTTTCTCATCAATCACAGTAAAAGTGAGACTTTGCAGCCCTTGCTCCGACATCACCACTATACGGTCACGATGCTGTTCCATTACTCGACCGATAGCAAAATCAGTTAGGTCTTCTAAGCTCAGCTGTTGCTGAAAAAATGGTTTCCATCCAAGTTGTTGAAGTGTTGGATTTTGGCTATTCACGTACTGTTTTCTCACATCTAATGGTTGTATTCATCTTAGAGGCATTTAGCCAGAGACAATTGAATATTTCCGACAGTTTAAATTCAAAAACTTAAATTCGATAAGCTTAAATTCGACAAGCTTAAATTCGACAAGCTTAAAGAGAATTAGATCTGACACCGCCATAAGCATCAATGGTCAGCCCACGCTCTTTTTCATAGGTTTGGGGTAAAGCCTAGCAGCTTCTTTAGGTAGCGGATAAAATGAGGTTGCTCGCTAGAGCCGAACTTAAAGGCGACATCCACCCAATCAAGTTCTGCTGAATCTCGTTGATACACATATTCTAGCATCTTTTCCAAGCAGTTCATTGATTGGCATTGTTTAAGGGGTAGCCCAGTAACCCGCTGAAAACTTCTGTCGAGTGTGCGTTGTGAACAATAAAACTTGCCACAATAAACACTTCCAATATCCCTATAGGTCAGATGCCAAGGAGCGGCCTGCCCCAAGAAAGCTATGCCCACATCCCTGTGGGCATCATGACACATTTTTAGATAAGCAGTCTTCAACCTACTTCGGCAATTTCGATAGGGAATAGATGTTTTCTGGGAGCTAAATAATCTTATTTAGTTTTGAATTATGGCTAAAACAAACAGATTCAGTTTGCACCACATTAACTCTTAAATTAACTCTTACTCTGACCCAACGTTCCTTGACCCAACCATCCTAAAAAGGGATCAGAGTTTACACATTGCGAACGATAAAGCTGTCAGCGGCTGAGGTCATTTGCCGATACATCAGATAACAGACGGGTATTAATATCAAAGAGAACACCGCCAAAATCACAATTATAAACAGATGCATTGTTGGCTTAATAACTGCTGTATCGGGGTTGCTGGGGTTGTAGTGCACTTGGATCTTTTTGCCACGAGGAAACTCTGCCACCAAGGCTTCGGCCTCCTCCAAAGAATAACCTGGGATGGCACCTGTGATGTCGGTCTTATTACTCTTGTGGTAGATTTTGCCGTCAACAGCATAGAAATACTCGATAGCAACCTCGTAATGAGAATCGGCGCTGCTTCTTTCATGATAGCGCTCAATGCTCCAACAATTCACCACCACCCCTTTAGTCGTTGGCCAATTAAAAGATGCATGAAACTGATGCACGACATACGTTGCCAGACCCACAGCAAAAGAGAACAGAATAAACATAAACCACATTAAATTTGAAACCTGCGACAGCTTAAACCGCTTCACTATTATTCACCTCAATATCCGCGTGACTTTTCTTGTTGCTATTCACACTACATTCCTCACTAGAACCCTCACTAGAGTCCGCACTACTATCCACACAGCAATTCTCACTACTTTTTCCGTTACAGGCCTCATTAATAGCCATCAAAACTCGATAGCCTTTCACTAGTCTAATCAATGGCCATAGCGTGCCAATAATCAGCAATACCGCCCCCAGAAAACCAAAGCCAAGCAGATAGCCAAGCTCTTCAGCACCGGTCGTTGAAAACAGCCCTCCATAATTAAATCTACTGGCCACCACAAACGAGGCTAAGGCCGCTAAATGCAGTCCAAGGTAAATCCCTATCGACTGTAATAGATTCAAATAGCCTTGCTTTAAAATGGGGGAGGTAACGCGGTGCCAGCAAAATCCAGCCCAGCTAAGCAAGACGACCCACAGAGTCGCGGCAGGCAACCAAATCCAGCAGAGCAGATAAATTATAGCCACTGCAAGGTAGCTGCTGCGCAACTGTGTTAGTGCGGAGCACTTTGATAAGTCCATTAGAAATCCTTATTTACAGCGACTTTAGCCAACAACGGTTTAAGACTAAAACGACTCTAGACAGTCGTACTGTAATACATCTTGTTTTTTTCTCTGGTATTAGGCCTTGCTCTCTAAGGTATCCCTAAGGCAATACAATCAAGCTTCGCTTGATAAAGGTCGTGAGCTTCCAGCTCACACTCGGGCATGCTAAAACATAAGCCACCCATGCTAAATCAACAAGGGAGGGTAAAAAACATGCCATCAACGTTAGGTGTCACGACAGGACGACATTATTGCTAAATGTCAGAGGCTTTTGATTCGTAGGTTAAGGGGGGAAACTCACTGTGTTGTAATAGATAGACGACTTCCCACGGAGTTTTATCGGTTTGCCTGAATGTTTCGGCATAGTACATATGACTTTCAGCCAGCGCCTTGGGGGCCGGTGGTGTATCTATCCATTTTGACCCGGTGATGTTATTGAATTGATAATTGAAAGGCAAGTGCAACGGACTACGCAATGAAAATTTGGCGCTGTAGCCGGCATCGCGGTGTTTTTCTGTTATCCAGACGCGCACGTAAAAGCCCGGCGCGGTATCCCAGGTTCCCTGAATAGGGTATTCCCAATCCCGATCTTGTGTTACCTCCACTGACGCGATTTGTGGATGATCCTGCAATACATCATTAAGACTGGTGTGT
The DNA here is from genome assembly GCF_052977265.1 of Shewanella sp. 0m-8. Lineage (NCBI taxonomy): Bacteria > Pseudomonadati > Pseudomonadota > Gammaproteobacteria > Alteromonadales > Shewanellaceae > Shewanella > Shewanella sp. 0m-8. The sequence goes on from NZ_JBRIMB010000020.1 coordinate 78,380, forward strand.
GGGTCAATACCGAATGCAGACAGTTCCTCTATAATCATTTGATAGTGTGCCTGCCCACCGCCCTCTTCTATTTGTTGGCTTGAGAGTTGATGACTGTTGTAGATCATGTCCGCCATACTCATGTTCATTACGACTCTGGCCGGTGAGTTAATGTAATAGAGGGCAGCATAGGCCAGTGCAGCCAGAAGCGTGATTGAGCAGAACCGTTTCCAGTTTATCCTGCCCAGAGCGCGTTTGAGTTTGCTTTTAAACAGGTTGTGGGTTTTGCGCTTAGAGAAGGGTGTGGGTTTTCGCAACATTCAGGGTACCGACATTAGGCGTTTTGGCTTATTCAGCCGAATAAGCGCAGCGTAAAGGGATATTGGAGCTGGAGCAAGTCAAATGTTTGATCAGGATACACTTTTGCTTATACTGACTCACCCAAGGCGTGGTTAAAACATAAGTTAAAACATAAGTTAAAACATAAGCTAAAACATAAGCCACCCATGCTAAATCAACAATAATTGGCGGGCCAAAAACATGCCATTAACAATGGGTGTCATTACTGGATTTCGCCGTCTAACAGCTAAAGTCGTGAGCTTCCAGCTCACACTCAGCCAAGAGGGGATCAACAGCAATCCCCTCTTGGATCACCCCTGCCGCCCCGACGAAGTTGTAGATCCTCATACTCCAATAAAAATCGCCTAACGGCTCAGATGGGACATCCATGTCCCGCTGAGCCTGAACCATCATCCATGATGGTTCGACGGCATTTTTATCTGCGTACATCGGCAACTTCGATGGGGAATAGGAGTTTTCTGTAGGTTTATTCTAACCAATTAGCGATTGATTAATGCTTCAAGGATAGCGGAGCAGAGTATAGAAATTCGAATAGTTTACTCTGACCCTGACGAATCCCCACAAAAAGATAAACAGAAATAATCAGATAGGCAAAAATATGAGGAACATTCATGGCATTTGGTGATCAAATTTATCGCCAAACAAAAATTACCACGAGTAAATACCATGAATGCAAAGCAAGTTTTATCAAAATGCCTTTCTCTTGTCACCCCATTAATGCACAAAACTCGACGACAGAGT
>NZ_JBRIMB010000021.1:0-75758 GCF_052977265.1 Shewanella sp. 0m-8
GATGTTGAGTTTACTGACCGTAACTTACTTGCAAATAATTCTTTCCTTAAACGCCAAACTGATTGGACGTTTAGTTATCTCTACTCTGTAACTCTTGAAAACCGCCTTGGGATTGATGATTTATTAGTCACCACCAAGAGTGATTCTAGAGGAGGCTTAGGTTATATTGAACAAGAACTATCCTTCGCAGAGTTAGGTTTTTCTGATAGTACAACGCTTGATCGTGCACTTGCCGATAATGCAATGCAAGTGAAGTTTGGTGGTTGGAGCGCAGGCGATGGTGCTGCTATTCAAGTAACCTTTAAAGACGCTGATGGTGTGATGATAGGTTTACCTGTCATCATTTCTAAAGCCAGCACTGAACGGTATATTTGGATGGAACGAGAGTTAACGGCTCTTATTCCTGAAGGTACGCGTAGCATAAGTTATCGAGTTGACTTGGAGGCCTCTGATTCTCAATCTTCTCGTTTAGATGATGTCTTCTTATACATTCATGATCTGAGAGACTCTGACGGAGATGGCTTAGGTAATAGCACAGAATTTTTATCCGGGACTAACCCTGAAGTAGCTGATACTGACGGTGACGGCGCAGTAGATGCCATAGATGTGTTCCCACTTAACCCTGCTGAATGGCTAGATACGGATAATGACGGTATTGGTAATAATGCTGATTTAGATGGAGATAATGATGGAGTTGAGGATACTGTAGATGCATTTCCATTAGATCAAACAGAGTCATTAGATACTGATGGTGATGGTATTGGTAATAATGCAGACCTTGACGATGACGGTGATGGTATAGTAGACGTAGACGATATAGAACCTTTAAATGATGCTATAGGTGATGTTCAAGCTCCAATTTTTGATGTGATTACTAATCTAGAATTTGAAGCGACAGGCCTTACAACAGCTATTGAGTTAAATATCCCACAAGTCAGTGATGATAACTTAAATATCCCAACCATTAGCTCTGATTATAGCGGGCCATTATCAATAGGTGAGCATACAATAACTTGGACAGCTATCGACTACGCTGGCAATACCACTAAAGCTGAACAAGTTATCTCCATAGTAGATACAACGTCACCTGTATTTTCAAAAATGGAAATTATTTCAATTACAGCACAAGGAGTTTTAACTGATATCTCAGACTTAGTTTCTATCAATGCTATTGACTTAGTGGATGGAGAAGTTATTGCAAGTGCAGTATTTTCGGATTTTTACTACTCAGGAATACATTATATAGAATTCAAAGCTATTGATAACTCAGGGAATGAGGTTGAACTTGAACAAGAGGTTCATATAAACCCGTTAATAAATGTAGGTCTAAACAAGGTTGCCACTTCAAACTCAGTTTCTACATTAGACGTTTATTTATCAGGGGAAGCAGCTAAATATCCTGTAACTATTAATTATGAATTATCTGGTTCCGCAATTGATAATGTAACGGGCCAACTGATTATTAACGAAGGCATTTCAAGTGCGTTATTAATCGACATCCCTGTTGATGCAGTAACTGGTGAACAAGCAATTCTTACTTTGTTAAGTGCTGAAAATGCAAAACTTACCGATGATGTAAAAGTTACTTTAAGTGTTATTAATGATAATTATGCGCCTGACGTTTCAGTATTAACTTATCAAAATAATTTATCAGTACAGGTTATCAATCCTCATGATGGTGTAGTCACGGTTAAAGCTATAATCTCCGATATAAATAATTCAGATACCCATGATATTCAGTGGAATTCAGAGTTCAGCGACATAGTTGATTTAAGTAATGACGATTTAATGTCAACGTTTGAGTTAAGCCCACAATATATATCAAACGGTGTTTATGCTTTGACTGTCACAGTAAAAGAAAAAGATACGGAGGAACTTCTTTCTATTAAGCAAACTATAGCGCTAGTTGTAGATGATAATCTTGACGAGTTAAGTTTAGAAAGCGACGCTGATAAAGATGGTATTAGCGATAGCGAAGAAGGCTATCAAGATAGTGATAAGGATGGAATCTCTGATTACTTAGATATCGATATTATTCCATATCGTTTACCTTGGTCTCTTGGTCAATTACCAATAGAAACCGTTAGCGGGTTAAGATTATCATTAGGCAATATTATATTGCCATCACGTAGTGTTCATGCTCAATATGCTACTATCGACTTTGCTGAATTAGCTCTATTTGGCAGTATTAATTTTAGCGAGGTAGATAATGCTTTTGACTACCACTTTGAGCCTCAAGATAAAATCATGAACTTCAATGTCTCTGGTTTATCATTAGCTGGTGATTCAATACCTGTGATAGTGCCGTTATCTTATGGAAAGATGATTGCAGAAGACGCGATTTATCGAATTTATAATGAAAATAATGGCTGGCAAGATTTTATGCTAGATAGTCATAATAGTATTGCTTCAGCTAAAAGAGATCCTATTGGAAACTGTCCACCACTGAAAAGTTCAAAATATAGTTTAGGTTTAGCGTCTGGCGATAACTGTATTAAATTAGTTATTTCAGATGGTGGTTTGAATGATTCAGATGGTGCTGTTAGTGGTAAAGTGGCTGTTATTGGCGCTCTTGCAGGCGAGCTTACAAACCAATTACCACAGATTACTATACCTTCTGAATATACTTTTGATGAAGAATATTATGTTAGTATTGATGCATCATCAACTTCTGATGCTGAAAATGATGAGTTAACTTTCAACTGGAGACAAATATCTGGTAGCAACGTTGAAATTGTTAATGCATCTTCGCCAGAAGTCTCATTTACAACACCATCAGTATCTAGTGATATGGCTTTTACTTTAGAACTCAGTGTGTTTGACGGCAGGGATTCAGCAATAAGCTTGATATCTGTAAATGTGCAACATGTAAATAAGCCTCCTGTTGTAATAATTACTGACCACCCAGCTACTGTTAATGAAGGGAGCTCAATTACTCTCGTTTCGGATAATTCAGATCCTGATGGTGACAGCCTATCTTATTATTGGGAGCAAATATCTGGGCCTACAGTAATGATGTCTGATAATTCATCTGCATCAGTTAAGTTTACAGCACCTGAAATTACAAGTGACTCTGTGATTGAAGTACGATTAACGTCTAGTGATGATGTTGTCTCTGTGAGCACAGTGACAAAAATTACCATAAAGAATGTCGAACCTACTCATGAAGAGAAAAACGAAAGCTCTGACAGCGGAGGTAGTATGGGCTGGACTTTAATATTACTAGGCCTTATTGCGTCAAGAAGAATTAACAAATAAAGATGTAAAATAGTGGGGGAATAGTTTGTTCTTCTCCTCTATATTTTATAAAAACCTAGATGAGATATTGTCTAGGTTTAATTAGATGGTCCGCCTCACCCCTAAGCTAACCTTAGGGTTAGGCTATCAAAGAGGCGAACCATCATGTCTACTATTAAAGTAATTGGAATCGATTTAGGCAAACCTTCTTTTCATCTTGTTGCTCATGACTACTGCGGTCGAGAGCAATTTCGAAAGCACTTATCTCGTACAAAGCTTATTGAGTTTTTATCTCAAACACCTGCAACCATCATTGCGATGGAGTCATGTGGTGGCTTACATTGGCTAGCTAGAAAATGCCAATCTCTTGGGCATGAAGTTAAACTCATTCCCCCGCAGTACGTTAAGCCTTACGTCAAAACCAATAAAAATGATTACATCGATGCCGATGCGATAGCTGAAGCATCGACACGTCCCTCAATGCGCTTTGTGGGGGTTAAAACTGAAGCCTCTCAGGTTATCTGTGAGCGTCCGGTGAACTACGCCTTGCTTAGATCAACGGTATCCGTCCGGTGATCTACACCTAGCCTAGTTTTGCATTCTAGGGTAACAAGTGCTCTAGGCTCTCGGGCTTGAGTGACAAGTGCTCGAGGCAGTGCACGAGATAGTCGAAGGGCGTGAGTCCATTAGCCTTGGCTGTTTCTATCATGCTGTAAAGCATGGCGCTGGCGTGCGCACCATTGGCTGTATTAGTAAATAGCCAGTTCTTGCGCCCAATCACGAACGGCTTTATGGCTCGCTCGGCGCGATTATTGTCAATGTTAAGTCGCCCATCTTCAAGATAACGGTTTAGATTCGACCATTGATTCAGGTTATAGGTTATAGGTTATAGGTTATAGGTTATAGCCTTCCCCAAGCTGCTCTTGGGTGGAACATGTAGTTGAGATTTCTCCAAGCAACGATGCAACTCATCCAGTAAAGGTTGGCTGTGCAGTTGCCTTTGTTGTCGCCGGACTTTATGGCTGCTATCTTTATTCAGAGTTTCGATTCGGTAGAGCTTTTGGATGTGATTCAGTGCCCAGTTAGCCTTGCCGGTTTTACCTTTAGGCTGAGCGATTTCAGCCTCTTTGAACTTACGACGAGCATGCGCCCAGCAACCCACTAGTTCTGCATCGGTTTTACCATAACCGGCGTAACCATCGACTTGAAGGTAACCACTAAATCCGTCAAGAAAATCTACCGCACACTGTCCGGCGCGACTGGCCTGATAGTCGTACAGCACGATATTAGGTATGCCCTGATTATTTGGCGCGTCAGTGCCGGTGGCATACAGCCACATATAGCAGGTCGTCTTGTCTTCTTTGAGCACGTTGAGTGTGGTTTCGTCTGCCTGGATGACTGCCTGTTGCAGTAAAACTTCACGCAATTTATCGTAAAGCGGTTGCAACAGCTCATTGCATTTCATCATCCAGTCGGCCATGGTTTTGCGGCTCAACTCGATACCATATTGCTGGAACAAGCTCTCCTGACGATACAGGGGCAAGCCATATTGGTACTTACTGGTGATGATTTGGCTGAGCAGTGACGCGGTGGCAATGCCCTTGGGGATGGGGCTGGCCGGCACCGGGGCTATTTTGATTTTGACCTCTGTAGCTTGCTTGTCACAGTGACGACAGTTGTACTTTAGCCGAACGTGTTCGATGACTTTGATCCGGGTAGGAATAAACTCGAGTTTCTCGCTTTTTTCTTCACCCAGCTGATGCAAGAAACCGCCACAGCAGTCGCAGATTTTGTCTGCGGCGCTAATGTCATGGGTTACTACTTCACGGGGTAAATCGGCTGGCTGAGGTTTGCGCACTGGCTTTTTACGAGGTGATTTGCTTACTTCTACCAACTCTTCAGGCTCAAGAGTTTCTGCTTCGACTTAAACCTCGTTAAACAACTCGCCTTGGCCGGGATGCCCCTCGGCACTCTTGCCGAACTGCTTTTGTTGAGCCAAGCGAAATTATTCTTCCAAGTGCAGCAGCTTGATCTGCTGTTTCAGGGTAATTTTCTTTAGTAACTCCGGATCATCCGGGAGATTTTTATGGTCGAATTTCATGCGACTGTTATCGACGAACTCACTACTAACCGCTTGTGTTTATTTAGATTAATTGGTGATCAATAAATCCTGCTTATGATCACTGGTTATAAGTCATGATAGTGATAGCAGAGTGCTGGATGAGCATGGGGTTGTATCAGTGGCTGGCCGGCGATTAACCAATCGAGTTGCTGAGGTGTAATACGCAAACTCAATTGCTCGTCTTCGATGCCTGGCCATTTAAAGGTGTTCTGCTCAGGTCGTTTGTAATGTAGCCTGAATCCGTTGCTGGTCCACTGCAAAATCTTCAACTTATTGCGCTGGCGGTTGCAGAAGACAAACAAGTGTTCATTACAGGGCTCTTGTTGTAACTCATAGGCGACGATATTACTCAAACCATCAATAGATTTGCGCATATCAGTGATGCCACAGATCAAAGTGACATCGAGCCGAGTGCTGTTGCCGAAAATATCATTCTCCCGTGGAGCAAAAGAACAATGATGGCGACGGACTGCTAAGTTATGAAGGTGTGCTTCGCCAGACGCTTACATTACAACCAGTTTCTACTGAGCCTTGATGAGTTGTTAATTGAGCAACCAAGTTCAACTTTCGTGGGCCTATGCAATGGCGATTCAATGGAAGGTGTTAGCATTTTTAGTGGAGCTTCAATTGCCGCATGCAGCAAAATTGGGCTTCCAACACACCACGTAAATGCCCTATCCTGCGATCACCTAACCCAAGTTAACCCTCCACCAAATCAATGCACAAACCCCAACATCAACTTTCATAAAAACAAAACTTTTTTATTAAAAAATTTCTTATTTTTATTCCCCATTTAAAATCATAGGCTTACACATGAAATAAATAATTAGAGCTTATTCGGTTTTTTGAAGATTTTAAAATTGCTGTTTCAATTCGCCCGTGTTCAACGAATTGGGAACAAATTAATGGTTCATTTTTTAGCTTTAATGCACAGCAAAACAACAAGTCTTTTGTCGGTTCAACATAATGTTTCGGCACAGGAGGAAGTGTAATGGGTAGAAAGAGATCACAAGAAAATGCGGATTTACCGCAAGGTTTCTATCGAAAATCTTGTAAAAAATCAGCTTCAGGCTTTGCCTTTCAGATGATTAACCCATTTTATTGCATTGTCGGCGGCCTAAAAAGCGATAAGAAGGTCATCAGTCTTGGTTCTAACTTCGATAGAGCACTTCAAAAATACAATAAAGTTCAAGAAGGGGTTCACGCTTGGAACAAAGCAAATCCAGGCTCAGTGATCACGTCTAGTGGCCTTGTTATTCCACCTCCTGCGTATATTAAAGTGCCTGTTTCAACAGTTGTGACATGTAAATCTAGTCTAAAAGTACGAGACCTTGTTGCCTTTACTAGAAATAAAAATAAACAAAGAGTTGGTAAAAGCTACGACGGAATTAGCCCGACGACCGAAAAAAACTACCTAGTACAGCTAAACAAAATTGAAGCCTGGTGGGGCGAAAGCCCTGTGAATCTGATTAGTAGCGCAAATATACAGGCCCATATCAACCAGCTTTTAGAGAAAGAATCGTATCGCACTGCAAAGGAGCTTAGAAGCATGTATTCAAAAATGTTAAAAGCTTGCTACACAGAAGGCCTAGTGAGCTTTCCTTTTAACCCTGTCGAGCATACAAACCCGGTAAAAGTTCCAGTAAAACGTAGCCGTATCTCAGAACCAGTATTAAAACTCATACTCAGCACTTTAGAAAAGAAGCCCTTCTTAAAGTCTGTAATCGAACTTGCCACAACAACTGCATTACGTATTACAGATTTGTGCTTAATACGCATAGCAAAAGGTGAAGATTGGGATGAGCGAGTAAAGCGTTTTGAGCAAAATGCTAGCTATAGAGCACAAGCCAGCCAAAGCTTTCAATCTCGAGTTGATTTAGCCCCTTATAGCTATATCGATAAAGATAGAGGGCTACTGGTTGTTTACCAGCAGAAAACGAGACACGTTGTTAAGTTAAAACTCAGCCACCGTGTCAACAAAGATCTACCGAGCTTAGGCGAGGTTATAACGGATTTATTAAAGCAGGTAACTATCGATTCAACGTTCTTACTTAAGGATCCTGCAAGTAAAGAGAACAAGCCGATTAACCCAGTAAAGCTATCCAAATCATTTACAGTTCTAATCCATCAAGAGCTCAAGTTAGACTGGTTAAACGATAAGGCACCAACGTTTGCCGAACTTAGACCACTTGGACGAAACCTGCTTCAAGAGTTCGAAACTGAATTGGAATCAAGCCCAACAAAGTGCAATTCAAACAACAGAATAACGATAAGTTCATCGATACAAGAAATAGCCACTAATGCCCCATTGGTAAGCACTTCATCGGATATGTTGGGTCATAAGAACATGAAACCGATGTATGCTTACTTGCAGAAAAGAGATTTGACGTTTCAGCAATCTCAAGGCCGTTAACTAGTAAAAATTTTTTAACCGGCTTAGAAGTCAGCGGTTTAAGCTAGGTTGAAATGGAAGAAAATCTTTAACTTCGTTAAACATGTTTCTTTACTAATACCATTTTTTTCATACACTTACAACAAGGCTCTTAGAATGAATTTGACTAATGAGAAACGATTTAAATCAGCACGGTGTGCTCAATCTTTATATAAAAAGAGACTGTCGGGCTAAGAACGGAATAGCTTGCCAATATCGAGATCCAAGATATGGGAAAGCAGCCTTTGGAGAAATTAAACAATATCGTTCACTTGGTAGCAATATTACCTCTGCTATGCAGCAGGCTATGGCCCTAAACGCCATAATTCTCCCACAAATAGTTAACAAAAGAGTCTCAGCAATTATTAATGCGCCAACGTTGTCTGTACAGCATTTAAAGCTCTCTAAATGGATAAAAACCTATATCAAGCTGCATGAAGAAAAGTTAAACCAAGGCCAGATAAAGCCAAATACTTGGCGGGCAAAGAAGCACGTATTAGGAACGATTGAAAAATACCATGGGAAACAGCTCATAAGTAGCATCACAACAAAACACATTAAGCAATTACTGGATGTTTACACTAAACAAGGAAAGAATCGAACAGCGCAATCCATACGCTCCGTCTATATAGACCTGTTTACTGAGGCGGCACAAGCTGGAGAAATTGCATCTGACTTTAATCCTGCAAAAGTCACTAAGAACCCTACATCTAAAGTAGAGAAATCTCGGCTCTCTATCAATCAGTTTGATGCAATATGTCACCAGCAAACATACGCGCCATATTTATTCAGCTACCAACTGGCTTTATTGACTGCCCAGCGTAGAAGCGATCTCTGTTTACTAAGAAAAAACAAAGGTGATGATTGGCTACACCGTTTTGAGCAATACAAAAAGAACCCAAATCACTTCATTACAAATTCGAATGGTTACGCTTCATTTGCAGATTTAGTGGAGCACGCCCCCTACTCTTTTATCGAAGATAATTTCCTGCATATATTTCAGCAAAAAACTGGCAAGCTATTAAAAATCCCCTTAATGCTGTCAATTCCTGAGCTAGGTCTTTCGCTAGGAGAAATCATCGAAAAAGCAGCAACATGTAAAGACTCAAAGTTTGTGCTACACCACACCATAGCAAGAACGGCAAACAAGGTTGGCGATCCTATTCATCCCGATACTCTGTCTCGTTCTTTTAAAAGCGCTCGAATAAAAGCTGAAATAAACTGGCCAGGAACACCTGCAACATTTCACGAAATTAGGTCGCTTTCGGAGCGCATATACCGCGATCAAGGTATAGATACTAAGGTTTTATGTGGCCACTCCGATCAAAGAATGACTGACCGCTATAATGATCAACGAGGCTTTGGATGGGAGGAAGTTAAGCTAGTCTGAACCATTGGTTTCCACAAAAATTTATTTACAAAAAATCTTTCTAAAAATTTGTTGCATCAATCTATAGAAAGTCCCCCTCTTACAACCAACTGTATTTGTTCAATAAAAAAGCACCATTTCAACTATATTTATTAAATAAAAAAAACACCTTAAGGTTAGAGCTTAACCACTGTTTTGGTCGATTTTTGGTTATTTGTTTCAATAACTCTATTCACAGAAATAGGGTTGTTCAGATGAAAGATTTACTGACGTTAAAAGAGTGTTTCAAAAGTAACTTTGACGGTCTTTACTGCCCTAGAAAGGTTGCACGTTGGGCCAGTCAGGGACAACTTCACCCTGCGGCAATAAAGAGTGGTAAAACCTACTATGTACAGCCTGCCACAACGCGGGTAACGCCTAAAAAGCTTAATAATATTCAAGCTAACATCTCTCGTGAACTAGAAGCACTATTCAACAACTAAAAGAGTTCCCCCTCTTCACTTATCTAAAGAGCTATCAGCCTTGCTGCATAGCCCTCTCTTTTATTAAAGCCAAACACATCAATGGAGTTAACCGACTCAAACAGCTATTTATTGTCTTATATGGCTATCTCGATTAGAGTCACAGATTTAGCTTTGATTTAACATTACTGATAGTCGAGCTTTCGTATCAACAAGTGCTATCTAACTAAGCACTCTACAATACTAAAAACTTACGAGGATTACTTTCACCGCCTAAATTTAAGTCCACATAGTAAGCCGATATTTCAGCCCGGAACTATGCCTATTTTTTTGAGTTCAAAGCTCATTCAAAGGGACGAAAATACTGGCAGAATTTAGGGTGTTTTTTGGGGAATTTTGGACGACAATTTTAACCTGCTGATTTTAAAGAATAAAAAATCGCCCCTATATGTTACCCATACATACAAATAGAACAGAGGAAATTAGTTTCATATCAGTACCCAAAATAGTCAGTCGTTAGCAGTCTACGCGCTATAGAGTCATCATAGCCAGCCATAGTTAACCGCGACGAGCATCTAATGGCTTAGCACTAAGATCCCATAAGCAATATGGCTGCATATTGCCAATAAACTCTCGCAATCACCAAACTTTCACTGCCAACAAACTTTCATTGCAACAAATAATCCTTACCAACAAACAATTATTACCAATAAAATATTGATAATAATTCAACGAATCAGCACTACTTCATTGGTTAAGATGGCGGTAGGATAGCGCTAACGTAAATTATTGATTGACCTTGCCACATTAGGATATGAATATGACTCATCCCATTATTACCGATCTTGAAAGTCGTTACACCACAAAACGTTATGATGCATCTAAGCGTATTCCCCAAGTAGATCTTGATGTGATCTATAAAGCAATGAATCTTTCGGCCTCTTCTATCAATTCACAGCCTTGGAAATTTATTGTGATTGAAAGTGATGAAGCCAAGCAACGCATGCATGATTCATTTGCCAACAAGTTTCAATTTAATCAGCCACATATCAAGTCGGCTTCACATATCGTTCTGTTTGCTTACAACCCTCACTATACTCGCGAAGATTATGCAAAGGTTGTCGACAAGGGTATTGCCGATGGCCGTATGGGAGCTGAGGATAGAGAGCAGGCGTTTGGCGCTTATGCTTTCGTAGAACTCAATACGGATGAAGCGGGTAACAATGCTGCTTGGACAAAATCTCAAACTTACTTAGCCCTAGGAAATACATTGCACACCCTTGCTCGCTTAAGAATCGACTCAACCACTATGGAAGGTGTTGATAGTGAATTGATTGGTGAGATCTTTAAAGAGGAGCTTGGCGGCTTTCAGTGTGATGTCGCACTAGCTATGGGCTACCATCATTCAGAAGAAGACTATAATGCAGCGCTGCCAAAATCTCGTTTGGCAATGAAAGATGTTCTGCAAGTTTTATAATACCAATCGATTTTGAGTCATTTAGGCAAGTGAGCTTATGCACTTGTTTGTCTATCTGTACTGTGAAACCAATCTTTGGAGGTTCGGAGCATCTGCCCGAACCTTTCTAAATATTAGTAAAAGCTATTTGCCCTCATAGATGCATGTTTAAAAATAAAGACGCAAACATTAAAGGCTTTAGCCGTAAAAATTAACGTGAAAACATTAACGTAAAAGAGGTGTTCATCCTGACTCACAGGAGTCTCATTCGCTATTATTGAGATTGCCTTTCCCGCAAGAAACTGGCAAATCTTGGCGTGCCTTTTTGGGTTAGCCCAAAATATTTATAAGTCACTTGGCTACCAATCTGAGGTGGATTTCTCCTTTGCTCCAACGTAAAACCAGAACCTAAGTTAAACACTTTTCCCTGAACGTTTTTAACCACTAAAGCCCCAAGCATACCGCTAAATTTCCCTTTACCTGGAGTATGCGCAACGACGAGTGCTTCGGCATCATAAAATGGTTTCAGCTTAACAATGTCTTTACTGCGACCGACTTTATACAAGGCTGTTTTCTTATGTAACATCAAACCTTCACCGTTACCATCAATAATGCTTTGTAACTCACTGTCTAATGTTTGATGAGTGCTTAATGTATATTGCCTTATGACCCCTAAAAATGGACTGATACCTTGTAGTACTTTGCTAGCCCTGTCATATCGTAATTCAAATACATTGGGATCATCCGGTAGATCAAAGACCCAAAAACGTACCTTTGCCCATTCGGCGTCTGCGGCCTTGATTTTTCTAACGGTTGCAGATACCTGCTCGAACGCGCCCCTTTCAATCCATAACTCTCCGTCTAAGGGAAAATCTGGAAAGCCCTCAACAAACCAAGTCGGCAGATTAATCAATCTTCCTGAACGACTGTACATTGCTTTTCCATCCCAATACCCCCTTACACCGTCCAGTTTCTCACTGACCAGGTAATCGGAAATATTGGCTATTTGTTGGGTGCTTTTAGAAGCTAATTGGATTGACGGTTTATCTGTCATATTTAGTGCAACTTCGGCCGAAGCTGCAACAGGATGGGTTACTATAAATAGGAACGCCGTTATTAGACTAGCGATAAAAAAGAAAAGTCGTATTACGAACATGGTCACTGCTCCTTGCTGCTATTTTTCAACATTCGATTGCACATCCTGTGCACCATGAGTTAAGCCTAGCTCTCTTTTTGGCTCTATGCCATTGGCACCTGCTGGAACAGTTATTTCTATCTTATCAATGCTTGCCCTACCTCTAAGATCACAGCTAAATTAGCTTTTTAACTCAATTAAAAATGGAACATGTTATAATCCTTCAAAATTTGAACTATCAGCCTTAATATATTGCTATCAAGCAACTATCGCGCATGATAAAGCACTATTTTTATCACGATAATGTATGAACGCGATAATGAATACTGTTATGGATACTATTTTGGAATGCTATGAAACCTGCTAATAATCACGGAATAAAACGCGTTATCAGAGCGACTGGATTTTCAATACAAGGCCTACAGCTTGCTTGGAAACACGAGGCGGCATTTAGACAAGAGTTGCTCTTAGCTGCGATAATGCTACCCATAGCATTATTAGTAGACGTGACAACGGTAGAGCGCGTTTTACTCATCCTAGGTTTATTTTTGGTGTTAATCGTTGAACTTCTGAATTCAGCAATCGAAGCCGTAGTAGACAGAATTAGCGATGAACTCCATCCATTAAGCGGTCGAGCAAAAGATATCGCCTCTGCAGCCGTGTTTATGAGCTTAGCTTTCTGCGGCCTAACTTGGGCGTTAATCTTGCTGCCTAAACTCTTTTAAACAACTCATGTCATGACCGCTTTAACTAACGCCTTCTCATTGTGCCGTTTTAATTGAAGGCGTTAGTTAAAGCTAATCCTGTTATTTTTAGCATCACTCCCCGCGCCCCCTTAAATGACATATTTTAGCTGTCAAAATAAGCGTATAACTGGGCAAAGCTAGACTGTTTACTAAAATCTGCAAGTCTTAAATGTTATCAATATTAATCATAAATGAGTCATTAAGAGTATTGCCTTTCCCTCATCTAAAATCGCTGTAGTACGCAATGTCTAGCCTGTCATGCATGTAAGTAATGACGGTTAACTTGCATTAGATCAAACAAACCATACATTTTCCGAAACAATTTATTCACATCACTATAGATCCTGCTATGCTAGTAGCCGAATAATTAAACATTCGAAAATTAAAACTAATATAAAACTAATAAGAATAAGAACGACGGAGTCACTTTTAATGCTTAAAAGTTTCATCATTCGCAGTGCTACAACATTGGCCTTGGTCGCGAGCCCAATGACCTATGCAGATAACAATACTGTTATCCGTATCGGTGGCTTTTATGCCAATACGGACTCAACCATAGATGTGAACGATCCTCTCCTTGGTAATGCTTTTAAGCTCGATTTTGAATCTGATTTAAAATTAGAAGAATCTCAATTTCTTCCCTTCTTCGAGTTCTCTCACCACTTTAACAACCGTCATACGCTTTATGCAGATTGGAAACAGCTTCATCGTAATGCATTAGTGCAGTCAGTCGAAAAACCATTTCAGTTTACGTGGGATGACACCACTTACGATATCAAGTCTGGCATTTCGCTAGATAGCACCCTTAATATCGATATCATGCGTATTGGTTATGGTTATGATATCTGGCAAGGTCATAACTATGATGTTGGTGTATCTGTAGGTCTACATGCCATGTTTATCAAAACAGCATTTAAAGGCAACATAGGGATCTGCGATGTTGCCACAGAAACACGCTGCCCAGACACTATCGATATTCCCAAAGTGGTTGACGAAAAACTGACAGCTCCACTGCCTGATATTGGTGTTTTCGGCTCTTACGAGTTCTATCCTGGCTTTAAATTCAGTGGTCATGCGCAATACTTTTATATCAAGCTAGATGATCTTAAGGGCGGTTTAGTTGATGTAAGAATGGGGGTTGAAGCCGCAATCAGTGAAAATTGGCATATGACAGCAGCCTTTAACTACTACGAAGTCAACGTTGAATACACCTCAACCTTTACTGATGCGGGTATTAAGATTGCCGATTACAACATCGAGTATAGCTTTATTGGCCCTATGCTTTCGGTAAGTTACCAGTTTTAAGCCAGGTCATTTTTCACTACAAAAAGCACCTTATTACTACAAAAAAGGCACCTCATCGGGCCCTTTTTGCTTATCACTTGGCATTAAACATACAATCGGCACTGATAGCAGACTGCCATTAATGACCTGTATTCACCCCTTTAATGCTTAGTCACTAATGGGGATAAGTTGACTGCTGATTTTTGTTCGCTGTTTTTATGTACGAGTTAAACGTTTTTCAAGTTTTGTATCAGATCAAAACGTAATAGAATGGCCAAATAAAATGCACAATAGCGTTACTTTACATTGGCATATAATTAACCGCGCCAATAATCTATTGTTAATAAGGGACCATAATGGCTAGTCCACTGCTAAAGGAATCGGCATCTAAGCTAAAAAAAGCCATTCCTTTAATGCTTAAATATCAAATTCCAACGACACCGATAAACTATGCGCTATGGTATGCTTATGTTGGTGAAAAAAATGTCAAACTAAATAAGCATTTAGATCAAGTCGTCAGCCACTACAACACCTGTCCGCCAAGTCAAAGTGAACGCCTTTACCAAGAGTTTCTCTCGGATGCCGTCGAACTTGATGTCGTCGATATGCGCCTTAATCTCGATGCTATGGTCACTGAGCTCTCCCAATCGCTTAAAGACACCAACATTGATGCAAACCATTTCAATAGCAAAATTGATAATAATTACAACAAGCTTAATAAGATCGAAAATGATGGCTTTACCATTGAAGAAGTACTATCGGTCGTTAAACATCTTGTTAAAGATTCAAACGAGATCCGCGAAAGTGCCCAGCATTTCACAGCCCAACTAGCCAAAGCACAATCTGAAATAGATGCCTTGAAACTAAAATTAAAGCAATCTGAACATGAGATGCATTTTGACGCCTTAACCAATGTATTAAACCGACGCGCATTTAATCAAGACCTCAAAGGGATTATCGAACAACACCCCCAAGGATTATGCTTAATCATTGCCGATATTGACCATTTTAAAGTGTTTAACGACACCTATGGCCACCAGCTTGGCGACCAAGTGTTAAAAGCCGTGACAAAACGCCTAAGTGAAGCTTGCCAAGATGGTACTAAACTGTATCGATTTGGCGGTGAAGAGTTTGCTTTAATCGTGCCAAAGAGCCAATTAGGCCGAACACGACAACTGGCCGAATCTATGCGTCGAAGCCTAGAAAAGTTGATTTTGAAAGACAAACGAAAAGGCGACACTATCAATAACATCACCGCCTCTTTTGGTGTCGCTCAATGTCAGTTAAACGATACTGATAGCCTGCTAATAGAGCGCGCAGACAAACAGCTTTATGAAGCTAAGCGCTTAGGCCGAAACCGTGTCATGCCAATCTCAGCCTAAGCTGACCTTAGATGCAATAACATTAGGTTCGATTAACTCACACAGGAATAAGTGCCACGAAGAAAAGTAGCGCAAGCTTTTGTGGTGATAGGTTAAGTGGACTAAATAAAATGGACTAAGTGAAGTGGCGCTAAGGTTACAACAACTCCTAGCGCCAGCCTTACTCACGTACTTTTTATCGTTAACAAGGCTCACTCTAATTAACAGGCTCCGCCTTAACAACAAACCGCAGTGGCCCACCAGCAAACTCAACGCCAAATGGATAACAGGTCACCAAGGTTAATATGCTCTGACCATTATCTTCAATCACACTTAGATCAGATTCGTGAGTCACTTGCGCTGTAGCCACACGATAGATACGGCTCTTACCTGATGCGTTTTGTAACTGGATCAACTGGCCGACTTGAATACCATTAAGTCTTGCAAAGTGCGTATCTCTATGACCAGCAATAACGGTGTTACCCTGACTATTAACGCTCGCCGACGATAACATTTGTGCAGGACCAAAAGCCAAGTTTCGGCCCGATGCCCCCGCTAGTACGTATAGACTGTCATGGTTATTAAGATTGTTGTTTTTGCCCGACTCAACAAAATCCTTGCTTAAGTGAGTCGTAACCGGAAAAAAGTCGAGTTTGGCAACTGGATGCGTATCGGCCCATGACCAAGGTTTATGCGGCTTTTGGTCTGCAAGTGTTTTCTGCCAAGCCTGCTGAATAAGAAATTGGGCAAAATGTGCTTTAGCTTGCATATATCCACCTTGTATTACTAAAACGGCTCCCGCGACCAATAACAACCACGGCGCATACCGATGAAATCGTCTAATAAGGCGTTTATCACACCTTGCATCTGCATTAAAATTATTGCCTTGCTCAGTAATACTACTCATAGTCAGATCCACTGGTGTCCGTACGCCTAAACGATAAACGATATAGAGCCGCTAGCAGCAACAGAGTCGAGCCAAAAATCATCAACACAACACTATTTGTTCCGGTTTGCGGAAGCGTATGTGATAGCTTTTGCCATCCGCTTGGCAGATGCTGCATCACCCTCGCCTCCTTTGTTTCAATACTGGCAGGTTTTATTGGCGAGACATCCACTGCGACTAAGCTAGTGTAAGCGCTCATAATATGAAAATTCATCGCTATGGCCTCGATCTGCTTTTCAATCCTCTCTTTATTCGCAGCTTGCTTAGTCAGCTCTAGTGCAGCGATCTGTTTTCTTGCCCATATTAAATCTAAACCTTTGGCTTGCTCCAAGTTATTAACTTGACTGCCAGTATTAAACTCTAAGCGTCGCTGCCAAAATTGCCCCGCTAATTGCCCTTGGATCAGTAAGTCATTACTGACAAAGCTTGGAATTCTTACAGCGACCAAGATAGGCTCGTGAGCATAAAGATCAGGAATACGTACAGGCCAATAGTCAGGGACACTGCCATCGCTAAAACGAAGATCAACATCGGTGACTTGAGGCTGCGCTATTTTCTCCAATAGCGACACCACTTTTTGGTTAACCTCATCAAGTTTGCCAATGTAGGTATAAGTCCCCCTACCGACTTCAGCAGCTCTTTGCATAAAATGGGCATTAGGCGCTGAGCCAATTCCGATAGTAAATAAACGACTTTCAGCTAATTGATCTTTTATCTGCTCAAATAGCACAGACTCATTAGCAACTGCGCCGTCGGTAATAAATAACACCTGACGTAATGACGCCGCGGCGTTTTGCTCATCTCTTTCATGGTCACTATTATTACCAAGGCGAGTTAATGCAGCATCGAGCGCTAATGACATTTCAGTGCCGCCATCGGCGTGTAGTGCATTGATATAACCTTGTGCTCGAGCAAGATTGATAGCCGTTGCTGGCATTGCATACTTAGACCAGTGCTCAACAGTTGAGTTGAACTGCAAAATATTGAAGCTATCTTGGGGCTTTAATCCCGCTAACGCATGCTTAAGCGCCGATTTAGCCTGAATGATGGCATCTCCTGACATCGAACCTGATGTATCGATAACCAAGATCAGTTCACGTGAAATCGACGATGACTCAGTTACGCTACCTTGAGGTGGCATTAACATCACCAAAGCATATTTTTCTAACGCCTTTTTTGAGTCAGTTCGTTGGTTGTGACTATGCTGATCTAGCTCTAACTGTGGCAGTGGCTGAGGCTGTAGTTGTGACTGTGACTGTGACTGTGACTGTGACTGTGACTGAGGTTGATACTTTGGCTTACTTTTAGAGACTCCCTGATTAAACTGACTATCGCCTTGCACAACTTGTGAGGCTAACGCAGCGTGGGTTTTACCTTGTTGAGAAAAAACTACCGCGGTAGGCTCACGGCCTTGTACGGGCTGCCATGTCAGCACAAAATCACGATTAGCAACTGCATTGTTATCTAAGCTCACTTGCGCTGCAGCATCTTCGACCATATCGACATTAATAGAATGGTAGGGGCTGTCGATGTTTTCTATTGCCATTGCGGCGTCAAACTTTACGGTTATCGAAACTAAGTTTTGAGTGATGGTTTGTTCCGTGTTTGTTTGCTCTCGGCCCGCTTGTTCTTTAGCATTAGTCCACTTGAATGCAGCGACTTGTTGATGCAACTCATCACGTTGCTTGTCGCTATGCCCACTTTGTTTCGGCGTATATCTTGGCGCTATCGCCATCGGAAAACGTAGACTAAACAAACCATCTTTATAGTCTAAGGTTTCTTGATAAGTGAGCTCCACAATCAACACTTCATTTGGCGCTAAATTTGCCACCTGAGCACTAAAGATATTGGCACGTTTTTGCTCAAGTAAACTGGTTTTTTTACCTTCAGCCTTTGCTTGTTCATAAATGGCTTTAGCCTTAGCTTTAGGCTGGATCTGTCCTTCTATCTCCCTATCGCCAATATGTAGCTTAAGCTGGTCAACCGCCGCTTCATTAGGTAAAGGAAATAGATACTGACCATTAACCCACTCTGTCGACGTGTTTTTAAATTCATGGCGTACAGAAACTCGGTTCACCCAGCCTGATATATGCATACTGATGTCGGTTTTCATTGGTAGCGCAATCGCGACCTGCCCTTGTGCGCTTTCAAATATCAAACTACCTTGCGTAATGCTATCTAAAGAAACTGGTTCCGTTGACGCTAATGCCATCGCACTTTGCGGCACGAATACACTAAGTAATAATAACCCCTGCAATAATACCCCTTGCAGTAATCGAGCTTGCAGCGATCCTATCGATGCCCCAATTGCGACTCTCTTTGCCATAAGCGCCTCAAAAATAGAGCCTCCTTGGCGATGACTCTGCTTAGCGATAGGCTCTAAAACATTCGCTAATCCACGCTTTAATATATACGCAGTCATCTGTTACTCCTTTTGACTGTTTACCCCAAAGATGCGATGAGGCAGACTCTGTGGCACCGAAAACCTGTCTAAAACATTCAACTAAACAGGTCACTTTCGGTTAAATTAGCAATTAAATTTACGGTTACATGACTGGGGGTTAATTAGCCGCTAAAGCGCTGTCTTGATTTTGCAACTTCAATGTCACGCGACGGTCAAAAAAGTCATTCTCAAAGCTTTGCTCTGCCATCAAAGGAGAAGAGTCACCATAGGCTTGGTTATGCAAACGCGCCTCGGTAACGCCTTGCTCTATAAGATAGCTTTTGACTTCTGCTACACGCTGTTCTGACAAGGCTTGGTTATAATCACCATCACCACGGCGGTCAGCGTACCCCGTCAAGTCCAATGTCAATTCAGGTGAGAGTGACATCGCAAAAGCAATATCATTTAGCTGATTTTGAAAGTGAGGCTCAATCGTTGATGAACCCGTTTTAAACTGTACATTCAGTCCCAGTGCCAATTCAGTTAACTTCTGCTCTTGCGCCATTTTTAAACTGGTAAGCTGTTGCTGCGCTTGCTCATACTGATCTGAAAGTTCAACCAATGATTGGTTTTGCTGGTTTAGTACAATAAGCTCCAGCTCTTTTTCATCAAGCATGGCTTGCTGTGTTTGCAACGCATCATCATCGCCCACTGATTTACCCACCAAGGTGCCAGTAAAGGCGCCGATAATGGCTCCGACGGGCCCACCCACCACAGCCCCAAGCACAATGCCTGAAGTTAACCCGATGAGTTCTTCGTTATTGTTACGCTCGGTGTCTACACCCTGCTGTGCTGATGCTTGAGTTGAAAATACTAACGCGCTAATGACGAGTGTTGAGATAAGTTGTTTTTTCATGTTATTCCCCTTGGGATAGTAATTTTTAAACTAAATTCAAATTGGCTAATAAAGCTTGCCGTTTTAAAGTTGTTAACTGCGCTTTATTCGATAGCGCTATTAAACCTTACCTAAATGGCTTTTAAGGGGAGTAAAAGTGGCGTTTTGAGGTTCAATTGTGGCAACAAAATGGCAATCACGGTTCACGTCTTCAAACCAAGATATTTTCCTGTATAGTCACAATCAATTAGACAGTTAAGGCCCTCATTAAGACGTTATGAAACGAATTGCCATAGTAGAAGATGAAGCTGCAATTAGAGAAAACTACAAAGAGGTTTTGCAGCAACAAGGTTATTGTGTACAAGCTTATGCCAACCGCCCACAAGCTATGTTGGCATTTAACACGCGCCTACCCGATCTTGCCATTATCGATATTGGCCTTGAAA
The DNA here is from genome assembly GCF_052977265.1 of Shewanella sp. 0m-8. Lineage (NCBI taxonomy): Bacteria > Pseudomonadati > Pseudomonadota > Gammaproteobacteria > Alteromonadales > Shewanellaceae > Shewanella > Shewanella sp. 0m-8. The sequence continues at coordinate 20,273 of NZ_JBRIMB010000021.1, forward strand.
ATGAAATCGATGGCGGTTTTACTCTATGCCAATCATTAAGAGCCATGTCGAGTACCTTGCCGATTATTTTCTTGACCGCACGTGACAGTGATTTCGATACCGTATGCGGTCTGCGACTGGGGGCCGACGATTATTTAAGTAAAGATGTCAGTTTCCCACATCTAATAGCCAGATTAGCTGCGCTGTTTAGACGCTCAGATCTAAAAAATGCGAGTAACGATGAAAGTCATATCGTTGAACATGGTTTGCTGACAATCGATGTGAATCGCATGCAGGTATTTTGGAACTCAATACAGATTGAGCTTACCGTAACCGAATTTTGGATGGTGCATGCGCTCGCAAAGCGCCCAGGACATGTACGCCAGCGCCAAGAGTTGATGCAAGAGGCCAAAATATTCGTCGATGATTCGACGATTACTTCCCATGTAAAACGGATTAGAAAGAAGTTTATTGCCCAGGACCCTAACTTTGATTGTATCGATACCGTGTATGGCATGGGTTATCGCTGGGATTCCCACAATTAACCTTGAGCATTAGCATTGAGCATTAGCATTGAGCATCGAAACTTGATGCTAAGCGAACCCTCGCTTGTGGAATGTCGTCCGCTGGTAAATTAGTTCATCAATCGAGTCATTTTTGGTCATGGTCAAGTAGTTTTAGGTCATTGCCTGATCATTTAGGTCATAGTCAGGCCATTGTTGATGGCCATCATTTAGGTAGTTGTTACGCCATGTTTAATTTGCCAATAGGGCTGCGAAGTAAAGTCGCAGTATTGTCTTTATTCTTACTCTGCCTGCCGTGGCTAGGTTATCAGTACGTGTGGGAGATGGAGAAATATCTGCGTCACGGCCAAGAAAAAACCTTAGAAGGCACCACTCAAGCACTGGCAACCGCTCTGCACGAAAGACCTAAGCTATTTGATAGCCAAGCGAGCTTTTTAACACAGGTTGAAAAAGGGCGCGATCTATACGCTTATCCACTTTCAGGGCCTATTCAACTAGACGGTAAATTGTCAGATTGGAGTAGCTACCGCCATCGTGCACTTAATTACGCGGCTGATTATCAGGTTTATAAACGTGACGAAGGCCAGCCGTTAAACCTCAGCTTTACCCATATGGTGGGTAAATATGCCGGCTACCTGTACGCCTTTTTCGAAGTTCGCGATCCACACGTGATCTACCGTGGAAAAAATAGCCTTAGCATAGACAATAACGATCATATCGCCATCGCGACACTCGCACCGGATGGCAAATTTCGACGCTATATTGTCGCCACCACACAAGATGGTTGGATAAGTGCCTTCGAACTGCCAGAAGATCCCAACCTGTCTACCCCTGTAACGCCTGAAGTTAAAATTCAAGGAAAGTGGACCAAGAGTAAGCAAGGTTACAATGTCGAGCTTAGGATCCCGCTTAATATGGTTGGCAGTAAACTGGGCTTTGCCGTTTATGACTTAAACGATAAAAAAAGCCGCGTATTAGATGCCATCGTTGGCACCTCTGCAATTGATGATGTAAGCAAGTTGGGGACCGTACTTGTCCCCTCACCTGAAATCGAAAGTATTATTAAAGGCATGAGCCATAATAGTTCGCGGATCTGGGTGGTCGATAAACATGGTCGCGTTTTAGCAAAATCGGGCGATATTCGTTCAGATAACAGCGTCTGGTCACGGACTAATATCGATAACGATGACAACTCCGGCTGGACGCAGTTTAAACATAAATACTTGCACCCGCTTTACTACAAAATCTTAACCACGCCAGCCAAAGACTTTATTGATTCACTGCAAGACTCAACAGTGTTGCAAGGCAGTCATATCTCTAAAGCCTTAAGCGGCGAGCAAGGTTCCACCTGGCGCTTAACTCCCGACAGCAAAGCGGTTGTGCTCGCTGCTGCTAGTCCTATTTGGATTGATGATAAAGTCATGGGGGTAGTGATTGCCGAAGAAACCACTCATGGTATTCGAACCCTGCGCAACAAAGCCTTAGAGAAGCTGTTTAATGTGATTTTAACCATCATGAGTATGGGCACCTTAGCGCTATTTTTCTTTGCTTCAAACATCTCAAGCCGTATTCGAAAACTACGCGATGAAGCTGAGCAAGCGATCGACAGCCAAGGGCGAATAAAAAATGAGATTCAGGGTTCTAAAGTTCGCGATGAGATCGGCGATCTATCACGAAGTTTTGCCAGTATCGTTAGCCGATTGAGCCAATACACTCATTATTTAGAGAATATGTCTTCGCGTTTATCTCACGAACTGCGCACCCCTGTCGCCGTGGTGCGCTCGTCGCTTGAGCATCTTGGTTTACAACAGCTTAGCCCTGATAGCCGCAAATATGTTGACCGGGCACAAGAAGGCGTTAACCGTCTCAATATGATCTTAAACAACATGAGCGAAGCCACTCGTTTAGAAGAGAGCTTATCTCATGCCGAAACGACTATTTTTCCGCTCGAAAAAGTCATCAATGGCTGTATGCAAGGCTATCAAATGACCTATCCCCAACAAGCATTTGAGCTCGATATTACCCAGGACAGTATTGCGATGTTAGGAGTGCCGGAGTATATCGCTCAGCTGATGGATAAACTTATCGCTAACGCCTTAGAGTTTAGTCATCCTGATAGCCCAATTAATGTTGCGCTGACACTCAAGCATAAATATGCCGAGCTGAGCGTCAGTAACCAAGGCCCCGCACTACCGGATAATATGGCCGAGCAGATTTTTGAGTCTATGGTGTCTGTGAGAGCACAAAAAGCGCAAGATAAACCGCATCTAGGTTTAGGCCTATATATTGCGAGACTTATTTGCCAATTCCATGACGGTAAAATTAACGCCAGTAATACCCAAGATAAGGCCGGGAATATCAGCGGCGTTAAGATCACGATTAAGCTACCAATAAGCAAAGAAAGTCTTTAAAGCAGTTGTAACTATCCCAATTATGACGACAGAGAAAATAGTGACTGAAAGTTTATACTGAAAATAATGACACTTTATTTTAGCCGTTTAGATGTTAAGATGGCTAAAATGATATCGATATTTAAACTGATGGAATTCGCCCGATGAAAAAAGAAACGCAGATAATCAGTCTAGGCCGAGATAAAAAATGGACCCAAGGGGTGATAAACCCGCCTGTTTACCGCGCATCGACTATGGTGTTCGATACTATGGAAGATATGCGTTTTGCTGCAAAAAATAAGGCTAATGGCGCAATGTTCTATGGCCGTCGTGGTGGCCCTACTCATTTTGCGTTTCAAGCGGCGATTGCAGAACTTGAAGGCGGAGTAGGCACAGCACTATATCCATCAGGAAGCGCCGCCATTAGCAATAGCCTGCTGTCATTTTTAAAAGCGGGCGATCACCTGCTTATGGTCGATAGCGCCTATGAGCCCACTCGTGATCTATGTAATAAGCTGCTTGCCGGTTACGGCATCGAAACCACTTATTACGACCCTATGATTGGTGATGGCATAGAAGCCTTAATACAGACTAATACTAAGGTGCTGTTCTTAGAATCTCCCGGTTCAATCACCATGGAAATACAAGATGTCCCCACTCTGAGCCGTATCGCCCACCAGCACGATATCGTGGTGATGCTCGATAATACCTGGGCATCACCAATAAACTCGCGACCATTTGAGATGGGGGTCGATATTTCGATTCAAGCGGCGACAAAGTATATTGTTGGCCACTCAGATGTGATGATGGGCACTGCTACCGCGAACGACAAACACTGGGAACAGCTACGAGAAAATAGTTACCTTCTAGGCCAATGTACCTCACCAGATGATGTATATCTTGCTAGCCGAGGCCTAAGAACCTTAGGTATTCGCTTAGCCCAGCATGAACAAAATGCATTAAAAGTGGCTAACTGGCTTGCAACCCGCCCTGAAGTGGATCACCTGCGTCACCCCGCTTTTGAGTCATGTCCGGGCCATGAGTTTTTTAAACGCGACTTTAGCGCCTCAAACGGACTGTTTTCGTTTGTATTAAAACAAGGTGATGTTAGGTCTGTTACCGCATTTGTTGAAAATATGCAGCACTTTAAAATGGGCTTTTCTTGGGGCGGTTTTGAAAGCTTAATTTTAGGCGTATTTGGCATCGATAAACTGCGCACTGCAACAAAGTGGGATAGCAGTAAGCCACTCATTAGATTGCATATCGGCTTAGAGAACGTCGATGATCTCATTGCCGATCTTGAGGCCGCGTTTGAACGCTATAATCGAGTATTAAACACCTAAGCGAACTCTATTTAGCTTTTAGCAAAACAAGCCGGCCATGTTGTCGGCTTGTTTGCATTTGTCACAGAAAAAGATTCTTTGTTTTAGCTATTAGGTTAAATGCTTTATTATTAACAGCGTAAATGACCAAACCTAGAGAATCTTTTTAATGCAGCGCGCCACCGCCTCAAAAGGCTTTACCCTCATCGAACTTGTTATCGTGATTATTGTGCTTGGCATATTAGCAGTTATCGCTGCGGCTAAATATGTAGACTTTAAGCGTGATGCTGAAATAGCTCGGGTCAAGGCCGTTGCCGCTGCATTGCAGCAATCAGTTACCTTCTCCCACACTAAATGGCAGCTTATCGCAGGAGTTGGTGCGTTGAACGATCTACCTGACTTTGCCGGAGGGGAGCTTGATATGAACAGCTTTGGTTATCCCCTTGGTATTGGTAAAGGTAACCCGATGGGACAACCAAAAAATATCGGCCAAGGTGAGCAAGGCTGTGTTGATTTATGGAATATCCTACAACAAGATCCAGCCAGTGTTTCGTTATCTAGCATAGACAATAGCAGTGACTTTCAGGCCTATCGTCATCAAGCAGCTAGCAATCCCGATGGTCAAACACAGTGCACTTATGTACTGCGCACCCTTGGCGATACTAAGAGCCGCCAACAAGCCGATATAAAAATCCTCTATGACTCAGTCGCTGGTAGTGTTATTGCGCTTATTAACGATTAAGCCCAGCTTTACAAGCTAGCAGCCAATTTATTGCTTCGCTCAAAGCATAAAGGCGGATATGATCCGCCTTTATAGTGCTTATATGATGCACTTAGATTGTGTAGATGGATTGTGTGCTTGTACTGTTTTCGTGTGCTAAGGCTGATTGACTTAACTCACTTATCAAGCACTCTTATCTAGCCCATTTATCCAACCCATATATTTTGCCCATTTCGCCTCATTGTTTAATAGTGAGTAGTGAAGAGTAAAACTGAGCCGCAAGCAGATCAGTTGTTAATCACTGCTCCACCAGGGACCCACGCTTGTGTGCCATAAAGTGGCACGGTTGAGAGCGCATGCTTGTGGCTACCATTGGTCTCTTTGGTTGAGTAAGACAAATACAGTAATGTTTGGTTCTTTGCATCATAAATACGGCGTACTTTTAGCGATTTAAATAAGATGCTTAATGATTCTTTAAACACCACTTCACCGTTTTTACTCTTATCGATACTGGCAATTTCAGCAGCGGTGATCGGCCCTGTTTGACGACAAGAAATACTCATATCCGATGGGTCCGCCAGGCTTAAATCGGCCTCAATACGGCTAACATGACACGTCACACCAGGGATTTTAGGGTCGTGCCTAGCATCAATAATCACATCTTTGGTGGTAAATAAACCTAAACTCACCTTACCCACATCATCGCCACAACCACTTAGACCAAGTGTTACGCTCAGTGACAGTCCCAAGCTAATTAACAGCCCTTTAGTTAAGCCCTTCATATCCATTTCCTTTAGCGATTGAGTCAATCAATGAGTCATTGTGACTGATGTAATACTATTTGTGTCAATCTAAACGCCAATAGTCAGCGCTAACAGTAAACGAAATAGCGCTGAGTCGCGCTATTTTTCATTGCCCGTTAAGCAAATACCCTTTGTGCCCAGCGAGTCAGTCCTGCAGTCACACTACCAAAGTGATCCCCTACCACAATTGGGATCTCAGGGAATAAGCCCGAAATGCGTTGGTAAATAGCCGGGCTTCTCGCGGTGCCGCCAGTCACATAAATACGGTCTGGCATCACCCCTGATTGCTCAAGTGCTTCCCGCATCAAGGCTTCGACCTTTGATAACGGTATCGTTATCGCAGTTTCAAAATCAGCTTCACTCACCCTAGCATGTAATCCGTTAGCAATATATTCAAGTGGCGTATCGACGCTATCGCTGCTTGATAACGCTATCTTACTTTGTTCGGCGCTGCGTACTAATTTATAACCTAATTGGTCTTTTTGAACTTTTAGCAGACGCTGAATAAGCTGTGGGTTTTGGGCCTCTTTAATCAAGTCTTCGATTAGCTTTTTAGAGGCCAAAGCACTAAAGTCTCGCTGCGCACTGATATCATTTACTGCCACTGCATTCCAAAAAGGTTTACTTGGCACTGGTAGCTTATTTACCATTAAGCTTCCAAGCCCTAAATGCGGCATAAATGACGCCATAGAAAGCGCAATATCTAAATCATTACCACCAATACGCTGGCCACTATGACCTAAAAAATCTGCGCTACGGTCACGGTTATCAATATGATTAGGTCCCATTTTCACCATAGAGCAATCAGTCGTACCGCCACCAACGTCAACCACCAGCACGGTTAAGTTTTCATCAAGTGACGCTTCATAATCCATCCCTGCCGCTAGTGGCTCAAACAGAAAATCAACGTCGATAAATCCTGCGCGTTTTGCCGCTAACGATAATATCGCTTCAGCCTGTTGATTACTCTGCTCGCCACCTATCCCCTGAAAGTTAACAGGACGACCAATCACAGCATGAGTAATGACTTTCGTACCTAAATTCTTTTCCGCTTGAGTTTTAATATGCATCATCATCAAGGTGACGATATCTTCAAACAGCGCAATTTGGCTCTCTCTTAGTCCTGTTGCGCCAAGAAATGATTTAGGCGAACGCACATAAAAGCCTTCATCAGGCATATCTAAATAAGCGTCGATCGCTTGCTCACCGACAAACACCGCTTGTTCGTTAGGCAACAGATCCAACTCTCGACGGGCAGCTGCGGCGCGGCTTAATTGCGCCGAACGTAAACGAGTATACTCAGCCTGTTCTGCTTGAGGTAATTGCTTTAACACTGCCTCAGCAATGAGTTCCCTATCCATCGCGTAAAGCGTTGAGCTCAAATACTTAGAGTCACCAGATAAGGGTACCAAACGCACATCACCGTCTTCAATAACACCAATCGCACAGTTAGCACTACCGTAGTCAAAACCTACAAACATTCCCTTATCCTTTAAAGCGTAAAAAAGCCGTGCAAAATAGCACAGTCAGGCTCAGGGAAAAAGTGTCTTTGATAAATAAAAAAAGCAGCCAAAGGCTGCCTGTTAATATGTCTGTAAATTTAGCTCATCTTTAAGCTAGCAGGCTTGATTTTAAACCCTATGCGCTCTTTTCATTTTGTGCTTTTTTAAGCCGCTCTTTGTGAGTTCGACGACGTTCAATCACCTGACTGACATCACTACCAATATGTGCTTCACCGCGCAGCTTAGATAGCTGCACTTGGCGCTCTCGCTCCATAAATCGCTGACGCTGCTTATCACTGACCTTATCGATACAATGCAAGCAGCTTACTCCTTGAACAAAACTATCCAAAGCCATCTCTTCAGAAGTGATAGGCATACGACAAGCATTACATTGATCGTATTGTCCTTTTTCAAGGCTATGGTTTACCGCTACGCGGTTATCAAATACAAAACACTCACCTTGCCATAAGCTTTCTTCTTGCTTGACCTCTTCAAGGTATTTTAAGATCCCGCCTTCAAGATGATAGACCTCATCAAAGCCCTGCTCTTTTAAGTACGCGGTCGATTTTTCGCAGCGAATGCCTCCTGTACAAAACATAGCCACCTTCTTGTGCTTTACTGGATCGAGGTTTTGCTTCACGTACTCAGGGAATTCACGAAAAGTTTCTGTTTTGGGATCGACGGCATTTTTAAAGGTGCCAATCTGAACTTCGTAATCATTGCGGGTATCGACAAGCAAGACGTCAGGATCTGAAATCAACTGGTTCCAGTCTTTTGGTTTAACATAGGTGCCGACTACTTTATTAGGATCAACGCCTTCTACGCCCATGGTAACGATCTCTTTCTTAAGTTTTACTTTAGTGCGGTAAAATGGCATCACTGGGTCAAAAGAGAGTTTATAAACAATATTGTCTAAACCTGGCTGGCTCGCTAACCAAGCCAATAAATTATCGATAGCGGTTTGTGATCCCGCAACCGTGCCATTAATCCCTTCTTGTGCTAACAGTAATGTGCCTTTAATTTCCGACTCTTCCATCACCTTCAATAACGGGCTTTGTAACTTCTCAAACTCAGCCAAGGTCACAAACTTATACAGGGCACAAACAACTACTTTTGACATATTCATCCTTTTACTGCTAGCTGAAGCTTAACCTTCAGTGCATCTATTATCGGCAGCAAAACATGAGCTACCACGCAAAATTATCCGCGAATTCTACACGGATCACACCAGCACAAACAGGGATAAAAAGTAGGGTTACTTAGCTTGAGTGAAAAATGGAATGAAGGGTTGAATGAAGGTAAGTCATGCTTAACTTACCGGAAAACAAACAAATAAAGCCCTATTCATTAGCATTATAATTAATATTAATGATTGTTATTTAACAAATAAGCGTTGAAAATAGCGGCATAGCACAATTATTTAAGACCAAAATATGCCTCTGCCCACACTCTACTCCTTCAGACGCTGCCCTTACGCCATGCGCGCCAGACTCGGCATTTTCTTATCAGGCCAACATGTTAGTCTCAGAGAAATAGTGCTAAAACATAAACCAGAGCCTATGTTAGCAGCCTCCCCCAAAGGCACTGTGCCAGTGCTGATCCTACAAGACGGTGCTGTGATTGATGAGAGCCTAGAGATCATGTGCTGGGCACTGATGAAGAATGATCCGCACAATTTATTGCAGTGCAATGATCCGCAAAAACAAGAAATCGCTAAAGCGCTGATCCATAGTAATGACCACAGTTTTAAACCTTGGCTAGATAAATACAAGTATGCCGATAGGCACCCAGAGCACAGCAAGCAATATTATCGACAGCAAGGCGAGCAGTATATCGCGCAGCTTGAAAGTATCTTGTCAAAGCATCCGCAGCTTATGGGTAATCAAGTGTCAATTGCCGATTACGCTATTTTCCCGTTTATTCGCCAATTCGCTAGCGTAGATAAAAGCTGGTTTGGTAATAGCGATTACCTGAATGTGCAGCGCTGGCTAAAGGCCCATATAGAAAGTGATGAATTTAGTGCGGTTATGGGTAAATACCCAACTTGGCTTGACAGTGGTGAGAGCTTTGCGTTCGGCTAGAACATATTGCTAGTAAGTAGATATGTAGCTAACTAACAAATATAAGTAACAAATATAAGTTTAAGTAAATACAGCTCGTTTTAGAACACAAGCGGCTCGTCGCAAGAAACACCTAACCCACAAAGAAAGGCAATAGCCTTACCATTGGTAATCTTGATCTTTACCTAGGTGATCTTCTTCAAAGCGGCGCGTTTCGTGGTGTGATTAGCATTTTTGATACAAAGCAAGGGGCAATTTGATTTTGAACAGAGGTGGCTAAAACGTTAAGGATGGCTCCAAGTTTAACTCTTCGTCAACCGATCATTTATAGACTAAATGATCGGTATGACTAACGAAGAGCTGCTTTATTCAATTAAGCAACTAATTAGTTAGCAGTTACTTAATATAAAGTTCACTGTCTACAGCCTGCTCTGCAGTTGGCTGTGGGACGATTTCGAACTTCTCATCAAAATCAACTTGAGCGGATTTTAGCTTGGTGAGTACTGATTGGTCACCAATAAATTCAGCTTTACCTGATTTTAGTAAATCATTAATGCTTACTGCGCCCATCAGTATTTTTGCCACATCTTGGCGAGTAATACGTAATGTTGCATCCGCCTTTGGCTTCTCCACATTTGATAATTCACTGGCATATTTTGACCATTCAAAATTATTAAAATTACCATTTGCCATTTGCCATTTCAGTAACGTAGAACTCTTTTGTATCTGTCACATCAATATTAAACGTAAACGGCGTATGTTGCGCCACTGTGGAATCTACTTTTACAGCAATAAAATCGAGTAGGTTATCAATCCCCATATTGGACAACACATCATTACTGGCCGCTTTTATTGAACCTGGCTGAATGCCAACTCTGGTTTCTTGTGCACCCGTTAGGTAAACATTTCGCCAGCCAGCACTTTCAGCTTGATAGCCTAACTGCTCATATGTGTCGGCGAGTAAACTACGTGCAGAACGATTGTCAGGACAGACATTCACAACTTTGTCCATGGCAGTCGCAACAAAACGATATTCTCCTTTAACAAAGTCCGCTTTTGCTTTTTCTGTTACGACATCACACCCACCCATATATTCAACAAATTTAAGTGCCTCAGCATCTACGGGTAAAGGGTTTAAATTGGATGGATTCATATCAAAATAGCCAAGGTACATATTATATACTGCACGGGCATTGTGACTGTAACTACCATGGTAACCGTTGGTATGCCAAGACTGCTGAATAGATTCAGGCATAACTTGGTAAATAGCATCACCAAGATCTTGCATAACCATACCATTATTAGCTAAACGTAATGTTTGGTTATGTGTGAAACCATAAGCATCACGTTGCATTTTTAAATATTCATTTATATTATCTTTGTCCCAAATCGGTGCAGAGTGAGAGCCAAACAAATGCTCTGCCTCATGGCCCCACAATTGTATCATCTCATTGATTTTCTTAGACCATTTAAGTGAATCACGAACCTTGGCACCACGTAATGTATAAATATTATGCATACCTTGATAAGTTAATTCGCCTGTCCAAATAGACTTCAAAGAAGGGATAAATGTCACCATTTCAGATGCGGCCTCAGTACCAGAAGCATCTAAAAAGTGCATTTCAACACCATCAATTGAATGCACCTCATACTCACTGTCCCAGTTCATTTCTTTATCGGGAAGTACATAAGACAACTCACCGTTAGCGACCCCTTTTGCAAGTGCAGCATCGACAATACCATGAGCATTGCGTCCTAGTGAGTTACCGTATTGATAGGTGACTCGTCTTGACATGGCGTTGCCTGCTAATACGTTCTCATCAACGATTTCTTTAGTAATATTTCGAGAACCATAAACTTTAACATCAGGGTTGTGCTCCAATACTGCGCGTGAACCACCAAAGTGATCACCGTGAGAATGTGAGTAAAGCATGGCAACGACCTTTAAATCTCCCCCCTCAGGGACTTCGGATAAGAAAAAGTTAAGTGCCGCAGCCATTGACTCTTTAGTCGTTAAGACGTCATAAACAATCCAGCCCGTTTTACCGCGAATAAATGTAGCAGATGCTAAATCAACACCTCGCACCTGATAAACTTGCCCCGGAACCACTTCGTACAAACCATTTGCAGCCTGATTAGCAACAGCTTGACGCCAAAGTGATGGGTTAACACTGTCAGGATATGCTTTGGCCGCTTTAGGGGTAACATCAATAAAAGTGCTGAACTTGTTGCGTATCACTTCACCAGTCGCAGTATCAAGTACCGCAATCAAGCCACGATTATTATCTTCAAATACCTTGGTATCTGCATAATTTAATGTTTTTGCCACCTGCTTATTAGCTTCTATGGTAGCAAGTGTGGCAGGCTTACCATCCATGTCTCTTAACTGTGCTGGGGTAAAATGCTCTAATTCACATTGGTGTCCATCTTCATGTTGGTGAGAATGACTCGTTGCATTCGCAGTTAATACATTAGACAAACTAGCAATGACTGCTACTGCGATGATTGATTTGTTCATAAATGACCTTTTTATTAGTTAATAATAAACGCTAGGGTGCTTAAGAAGTAGTTCAATGAAGCAACACAATTAACGGGACTAATTGCGTCATAAAGGCGAACTTCATTACCCAATTAATGGATCCATGATAATCAGGAAGAATAGTTAAAAACATGAGTTCACAATTGTATTACTCATAAGCCATACTTATATCTAAAAAATGACTCACCAGCATGCCACAATACACAATAAGTGTTAATAGCAGGTTAACTAAATATTAAATAAATACTAAGTGGACAGTAATTCATGGATTTAAACTTACTAGGCACCTTTACTAAGGTTTACAAACACCTTTCTTACACCAAAGCAGCTAACGAGTTAAATATAAGCCAAGCAGCGGTATCTCAGCGCATAAAGCATTTAGAACAAAACTTAAATACAGTTTTGTTTATTCGCAAAGGACGCTCAATTGAAGCCACTGCACACGCTAACTACATGATGACAAAGCTAGAACCAGCGGAACACTTAGTTCGTGAAGCCCTATATGAAATAGGCCATAAAATCTATGTACAAGAGCAGTTTGCTTTTGATTTAGTTGGTTCGAATATTAATATTCTTGCCTCCCCAGATAGCCAATCACAACTGCTTGATGATTTACGAAGGCGTAAAGTCGATTTAGTGGTGGATCTGGTGACAACCAATGATGCTAGTATTATCAGCGAGTTTTTGTATGAAGAACCCATGTTAATTGCCGTAGCCAAGGGCCACCCGCGAATCAAAGCTGACATGACAGTGGATGAATACTATGCTGAGCAACATGTCGCAATTAAAGCTCGCCGCCAAGATATTGATACCTTTACCTTGCTTGCCGATAACCCTAAACCTAGAAATATCGTATTTACAGCCAGTACAATGATGACCCAACTCACTTATGTTGCAAATAGCCAAGCGCTAGGCCTGACTACCACAAGAATCGCCAAATACGCTGCGCCTTTAGGGTTAGACTTTTTTCCTTGCCCAGTAAAGTTATCCAAAGCAAAATTTGAATTGCTTTACCACCGAGTAAACATCAATAACAAAGCTCACCAAGAGTTACGCCGACAAGTAAAAAAAGTCATCATGGATAAGAATTAAACACTATAGCCAGTCATAATGGAGCAATAACATAGCGAGCTTTATCGACGAAATCGATGTTCAGAGTGGCTGCTCATCAGGCTTTTTCGGAGGAGATATTGATTCTGACTGCTGACGTTGCTGCACCTGTTGAAAGAAGAAATGAATGCCATTGAGCTGCAATTTAAGTGACAAGTTAGAGTCGTTTTTCCAGGTTCAGGCGGCGAAAATAATCTTCAATTTGAGCATTCGCTCTCGCTAAATCGAGAACTTAGATAAACGAAAATAGAATCGAGTAATCATGTAAATCGAAGTTAGTTTAAAAGTGCTATTGTTCTTGCGCATACTGATTTAAAAACTACAGGGCTACATTAAGAGCGACATAGGTGCTATATACCAACGATACAAAACTCTATACCCATGTGGTCGGCATTCGCTTTAGCCACACTTCGAGCCTAATGGATAGATAGAAGCTTAACTTGCCCCTGTGCACAGAAAAAATCGATAGTTGATTGTTGGTGAGGCGAGTGCCTTGGGACATCATACTTTCGGAAAAATACTTTGAGGAAAGTACTTTCGAAAAAAGTGATTCCAGCACTACATCTGCTGATCGACCCGAACATAGCCTTGCAAGTAAACGACTCTCACATCATCGTTCACACTGAATATCATTCCTGGATCTAAGTCTTGGATCACCATGACCTGCTCGCCAGACTCTAAAGTAATCATCATCTCTACTAAGCGTAATTCTTCATAGTAAGAGCTATCTCCGTAGCGATTACCAACTCCAGCACCCAGTAATGCGCCCAGAACCGTGGCAACATCTTGACCAGAGCCGCCACCAAACTGATGACCTATCACCCCACCTATCAACGCGCCGCCAAATGTCTTCCAACCGGTGTTTCTATCTTCAACCAGCTGCTTTTGCGTAATATTACGCACAGAAACCACTTGTCCAAACTCCACCTTTTCAACTGGAACCGCTTGATTGCGATCATATGGTGCGGCAATTGCGGTCTGCATACCAAAAATTAAACAGATAACCGTGAAAACAATAAGATGAGGTTTCAACATAGGACTTTTTCCGCTAACTTTAAGGGTAAGTATATTTATTAATCTTACTCAATTGTGAACTCACTGTCCTATTTAAATCATGATCAACAAGGTTTTCCGCCGCCCGAGCAAGCATTAAGCGATCCTAATGGCTTATTAGCGGTTGGTGGTGACTTACACCCAGAACGTTTACTAACCGCTTATTATAACGGGATTTTTCCTTGGTTTAATCTAGATGATCCTATTCTATGGTGGTCGCCAGATCCCCGTGCGGTATTTGTACCTGGCAATATGAAAATTAGCCGTAGCCTAGTCAAGTACCTTAAAAAACAACAGTGGACCTATACCATAAACCATCACTTTGAGGCGGTTACCGCTGGTTGTGCTGAGCCCAGAGCAGGACAAGATGGCACCTGGATCTCAACTGAAATCCAACAAGCCTATCTGTCTTTACATCAACAAGGTCATGCCCATTCTCTGGAAGTTTGGCAAGATAAACAGCTTATTGGTGGGCTTTATGGCTTGGCTATTGGGCAAGTATTTTGCGGCGAGTCGATGTTTCATCGTGTAACGAATGCCTCTAAAGCTGCTATGATCGTATTACAGCAGCATTTACAGCGCTGCGGTTTTAAACTAATCGATGCACAGGTGGTAAACCCTCATCTAGATAGCCTTGGTGCGAAGTCGATTAGGCGCGATGATTTTCTTAGGCTATTAACCCACTTAAGAGATGGCGAAGTGAGCATTGATAGCTGGAGTAAGGCCGAGGTATCTATTGAACTCTAAATCTAGACCCGTCACGGTGGGCAGAACAAAGCCCTTTGCTTGTAGCTACTTAGACAATCAGCAAGAGCAATTAATGGTATTGCAAGAAGATGTTATTGACGCTAACTTATTCGAGCAACTGTTGGCGCTTGGTTTTCGTCGTAGCGGCAGCATGATCTATAAACCCCAATGCCCTCAATGTAGTGCCTGTTTACCCATTAGATTGCCCATTAATGAGTTTACAATTTCTAAAAGACAAAAGAGAACATTAAAAAATAACCAAGATTTAAGCTGGAAGATTGTTAACCATAAAACTAAGCAGCAATATCAATTGTACGAACGCTACGTTAATACTCGCCATCACGACGGCCCAATGTTTCCAGCGACCCCAGAGCAATACGATAGTTTTGCCACCGCGACTTGGATGCAACCGTTATTTATCGAGCTAAGGCAAGGCGATGAATTAATCGGCGTAGCCGTGACCGACGTGCTGCCACACAGTTTATCTGCCATATATAGCTACTTTGCTCCCGAGCACCATAAACGTTCATTAGGAAGTCTACTTATTTTGCTGCAAACTGAAATTGCAAAAATGATGAAAAAGCAGTTTCTATATCTAGGCTATCAAATTGATGAATCGAGAAAAATGAACTACAAACGCGATTACAGACCACACCAGATCTTAACTCATTCTGGATGGGTTACCGAGATAACAATCAAAAACCAGTGAATTAAACCATAACGAAGCTACAGATAGCGTATATACTCAACCATTGCTTTACAGTTGGGTTAATTTGCGGCATGATATGCCCGTTTTATTATTTGAAGGCTAACAGGATAACTGATTAATGGCGAAAGAAGACAACATTGAAATGCAAGGCACAATCCTTGAAACCTTGCCAAATACAATGTTTCGTGTAGAACTTGAAAATGGTCATGTCGTAACGGCACACATTTCAGGAAAAATGCGTAAAAACTACATCCGTATTCTTACGGGTGACAAGGTAACGGTTCAGTTAACACCTTACGATTTGAGCAAAGGACGCATCGTCTTCCGTGCACGCTAAGTTATTAGCCTATGTAACGTAAATTATAAAAAAGCCGGCTCGCGCCGGCTTTTTGTTGTCTTCTATTTCTGTGTTCGATTTTTTGTGTCGTTTTTAGTATCAATAGTTGGATCTGAACTACAGCTATAATCCCCCCCCTATCATCATAATGACTCGATACACTGCATTGATTGATGGTGCAATGAACCTGTTCATTATGCTCGTGCATGGAGCCAGTAAACGGGTTACTGACTCATACAAGGTACATTCAATACCCTAGCTTATACTGATTGGTATAAACCAAGGTTAATGCGTCACTTTCTCTAACGATTCAGTGGTGATAACTATCTCATCTCCCTTAGTGTCAACCCGAGCAATACCGCCCTTCTCAAGTTCACCAAATAAGATTTCATCGGCTAATGGTCGCTTAATCAGTTCAGTCACGACTCTGGCCATTGGACGCGCGCCCATGGACTTGTCATAGCCTTTCTCAGCCAGTAATGTTCGAGCTTCATCACTCACTTCGAGTGTCACTGACTTATCATCGAGCTGCGCTTGCAATTCAACTAAGAACTTATCAACCACTTTCGCAATCACCGTCATATCTAAGTGGTTAAACCAGATAATTGAATCTAAACGGTTACGGAATTCAGGTGAAAACACCTTATTGATTTCCGATAACGCATCCTGAGTATGATCCTGCTGCTTAAAGCCTATAGACTTACGGATGGTTTCTTGTACACCCGCATTGGTGGTCATCACTAGGGTGACGTGTCTAAAATCAGCCTTGCGACCATTATTGTCAGTCAAGGTACCGTGATCCATTACCTGCAATAGTAAGTTGTAAACATCTGGGTGAGCTTTTTCAATCTCATCGAGAAGCACTACGCAGTGCGGGTTTTTAATCACAGCATCAGTGAGTAATCCACCTTGGTCATAACCAACATAACCTGGCGGCGCACCAATTAGACGCGATACCGTATGACTTTCCATGTATTCAGACATATCGAAACGAACGAGATTAAGGCTTAAGCACTTGGCTAACTGGCTGGTCACCTCGGTCTTACCCACACCAGTAGGGCCTGCAAACAAAAAGCTACCCACTGGTTTGTTTTCGCCACTGAGTCCACTTCGAGACAAGCGAATCGCAGAGCTAAGCCCTTCAATCGCCATATCTTGACCAAACACGACCATCTTAAGGTTACGCTCAAGGTTTTTAAGCATATCCTTGTCAGAGCTCGATACGGACTTCTCAGGGATCCGCGCCATCTTCGCGATAATCGATTCAATTTCTGACTGACCAATGGTCTTTTTACGTTTGCTCGCTGGCTGCATCGCCATACGCGCCCCCGCTTCATCAATCACGTCAATGGCCTTATCAGGTAGATGTCTATCATTGATGTGCTTGTCGGACAATTTCGCCGCCACACTCAGCGCAGCCATGGTGTAACGCACATTATGGTGCTCTTCGTACTTTGACTTAAGACCTTGTAAAATCTTGGTGGTCTCAGCAACCGAGGGCTCGTTAATATCCACTTTTTGGAATCGACGGGCTAAGGCACGATCTTTTTCAAAAATACTTTGATACTCTTGGAACGTTGTTGAGCCCATGCAACGTAACTTGCCGCCAGATAACAACGGCTTTAGCAAATTAGAGGCATCCATGACGCCGCCTGACGCGGAGCCTGCACCAATAATGGTGTGGATCTCATCGATAAACAATATCGCATGTTCGTCATTTGCCAGCTCTTTTAGCAAACCTTTAAAGCGTTTTTCAAAGTCGCCGCGGTATTTTGTGCCCGCGAGCAGCGCACCTAAGTCGAGCGAATAGACAGTGGCCTGACTCATCACTTCAGGTACTTCTTGCTTGACGATACGATAAGCTAAGCCTTCGGCTATTGCCGTTTTACCCACCCCCGCTTCACCGACAAGCAATGGGTTATTCTTACGGCGACGGCAAAGAATTTGAATCGAACGCTCAATCTCTTCTGTGCGGCCAATAAGTGGGTCTATACTGCCGCTCTTGGCTAATTCATTTAGGTTAGCGGTAAACTGTGACAAGATACTGCGCTCTTCTTCTGCCTCAGTTTGCTCCTCGCTCCTATTAGGTTCAGAGTCGGTATCGATATCGTTTTTTGAAAAACCATGAGAAATAAAATTAACAACATCTAAACGTGTCACATCGCCTGTGCGCAGCAGGTAAACAGCTTGAGATTCTTGCTCACTAAAAATGGCAACTAAGACGTTGGCACCATTGACTTCATTGCGCCCTGAAGACTGCACATGAAACACCGCTCTTTGTAAAACACGTTGAAAACCAAGCGTTGGTTGAGTTTCTTTTTCGTCTTCTGGATCGGAAATAATCGGAGTCGTTTGTTGAATGAAGCTAGCCACTTCATCCCTGAGTTTTTCTAAATTTGCTCCGCAAGCAACTAACGCCTCTTGTGCGGCAGGATTATCGATTAACGCCAACAATAGATGCTCTACCGTCATGTATTCATGACGTGCATCTCTGGCTTGTTGAAAAGCCAGGTTTAAGGTGACTTCAAGATCTTTATTTAACATAAGCACCCCCTAAAAAAATTAACAACAGAGCGAACCCAATTAGGCTTCCTCTAATGAACACAGTAACGGATGTTGGTTTTGTCTTGCAAATTGATTTACTTGCGCAACCTTAGTTTCTGCAATTCCAAAGGGGTAAATTCCACAGATCCCTTTGCCTTTATGATGAATTGCCAGCATGATTTCCGTTGCTTGCTGCTCATCTTTCTTAAAAAACAGTTGTAAAATCTCAATGACAAAGTCCATCGGTGTGTAATCATCATTGTTTAAAACAACTTTATACATAGAAGGCTGTTTAAATTCGGCTTCAACACTCTCTTCTACATGTTCAATGTTTTCTGTTCTACTCATATCCCAATATTAGCCTCTAGTCTTGGCTTGTACCAATCGATTATGTAACTCAGTCTGTTTGTTGAACAAATTCTATCAAATTATACTCAGGTACGACTTGTTAAAAAATGTTATTTTTTTGTTAACTTTATCTTGACAACCACTTATCCAGCTTTCATTCTGTTCATTAAGCGAGGAGTTTCCCCGCTGATAAGTTTTACTATCTTACTGGGAAGTGAACAACAGAAGGAAGTGGAAGTATGGCAAGCGGAACTGTTAAATGGTTCAACAACGCCAAAGGATTCGGGTTTATATGCCCTGATGCTGGCGGTGAAGATGTTTTTGCACACTATTCTACCATTGAAATGGAAGGCTATCGAACTCTAAAAGCAGGCCAACCAGTCAGTTTTGAAGTAGAAGCAGGTCCAAAAGGTATGCACGCGTCAGCAATATCGCCAACGAACTAATACCTATCTAGGTAAGCATCTAGATAAGCAAGTATTCAGATACTTATTTAGCTTGGTATTAAGTTGGAGAGAAACAAAAAAGCAGAGTAGTTAGCTACTCTGCTTTTTTATTGCCTAAACTTTCTCAATAGCCGTTAGTCAATAACCGTCTCTCAATAAACAGTTCTCAAATAAAAAGGCCTGCATGAATGCAGGCCTTTGTGTTTAAGCATTGATCAAGCGCTTTAGCCTACAATGCTATTGAGCGTTGCGCTAGGTCGCATTGCTGTTTCAGCTTTAGCCGCGTCTAAACGGTAGTAACCGCCTAAATCAACTGCCGGACCTTGAACACTGTTGAGTTCGCTAACAATCTTTGCTTCATTGTTAGTTAACGACTCTGCCAAAGCACTAAATTCAGCTTGTAACTGAGGATCTGCAGTTTGTGCAGCAAGAGCCTGCGCCCAGTACATTGCTAAGTAGAAATGGCTACCTCGGTTATCAAGCTCACCCACACGGCGAGATGGCGACTTATTGCAATCTAAGAATTGACCGATTGCAATATCTAGCGTATCTGCCAGCACTTGTGCTTTGCTATTATCCGTAGTTTGGCTTAGGTGCTCTAGCGACGCGGCTAGTGCAAGGAACTCGCCTAATGAGTCCCAGCGCAGGTGACCTTCTTTCTCAACCTGCTGGACGTGCTTAGGTGCACTACCGCCCGCGCCAGTCTCAAATAATCCACCACCATTCATGAGTGGCACGATTGAAAGCATTTTCGCGCTTGTACCTAGCTCAAGAATAGGGAAAAGGTCAGTCAGATAATCACGTAATACGTTACCCGTTACCGAGATCGTATCTTTACCCGCTTTCACGCGGTCCAGTGTGAAACGAGTCGCTTCAACCGGTGACATAATGTGAAGCTCAAGGCCATTTGTATCGTGATCTTGTAGGTAAAGCTCCACTTTCTTGATGATTTCAGCATCATGAGCGCGGGCAGCATCCAACCAAAATACCGCTGGCGTTGCAGATAAACGTGAACGATTAACGGCAAGTTTTACCCAATCACGGATGGGTGCGTCTTTCACCTGACACATTCTGAAAATATCGCCCGCTTCAACATCGTGTGACATTAACACCTTGCCGTTTTGGTCAACGATGTTAATCGTGCCTGCAGCTGCAATTTCAAATGTCTTATCGTGGCTACCGTACTCTTCCGCTTTTTGTGCCATAAGGCCAACGTTTGGCACGCTACCCATAGTGCTTGGATTGAACGCACCATTATTAATACAAAAATCGATAGTTTCTTGATAAACACCGGCATAACAACGATCTGGGATCATTGCTTTCATGTCTTTTAGTTGGCCATCTGGCCCCCACATTTGACCAGACGTACGAATAGCCGCAGGCATTGACGCATCAATAATCACATCACTTGGTACATGTAGGTTGGTGATCCCTCTATCTGAATCGACCATGGCGAGCTCAGCACGATGGCTATAAACTTCTGCAAGATCAGCTTCGATTGCCGCTTTTTGATCGCTTGGTAATGTGGCTATTTTGGCGTAGACATCGCCCAAACCATTATTAACATCGACACCCAACTCTTCAAATAACTCACCGTGTTTGGCGAAAACGTCTTTGTAATAAACTTTAACCGCGTGGCCAAATAGAATGGGATCAGACACTTTCATCATCGTCGCTTTTAAGTGCAAGGACAATAAAACATCCTGCTCTTTAGCGAGATTGGTTTCGCGTTCATAAAAATCAACCAGTGCTTTTTTGCTCATCACAGCCGAGTCAATCACCTCACCCGCTTGCAAAGCAATTGCAGTGCGCAATACTTGCTCAGACCCATCAGCCTTATTCAAGACAATGGATACACTCCCCGCATCGGCAACGGTTACTGATTTTTCACTGCCGTAAAAATCACCTTCGCTCATATGTGCAACGTGTGACTTAGAGTCCGCTAACCACTTGCCCATTGAATGCGGGTTTTTCTGAGCAAACTTCTTCACAGACCCTGGCGCACGGCGATCTGAGTTACCTTCACGCAACACTGGGTTTACTGCGCTGCCCTTTATTTTGTCGTAGCGAGATTGGATCTCTTTTTCTACGTCATTAGTAGGTTCATCAGGATAGTTGGGGATGTCATATCCTTTATTCTGTAATTCAAGGATACAAGCCTTAAGCTGTGGAATCGATGCGCTAATGTTAGGCAGTTTGATAATGTTAGCTTCTGGTTTTTTTGCTAATTCGCCTAATTCAGCAAGTGCGTCACTAATACGCTGCTCTGCAGTTAGGTTTTCAGGGAAATTTGCAATCACACGACCAGAAAGAGAAATATCACGGGTTTCTACGTCAACGCCGGCAGTTTGGGTAAACTTTTGGATAAGTGGTAACAAAGATAATGTCGCTAGAGCTGGGGCTTCGTCCGTTTCGGTATAGATGATCGTTGATGTTTTATCGTTCATTTTGTGTCCTACATTGATTTAATTTTAAGATTTTTATAATAATTATTGTCTATTTCTACTATTGAAAAGCTGTGGCAGTCCTACCCTATCACTTTGTATTGTTAGCGATAATTTATGCGATCTTGTGTGTGATAAGCCAGAACCTTTATTCGCGACACCTCTCACAAATAAGATTAACTGGTTGCGGATCACACTTTTTAATTGTCGACATCATAAAACATTCCACGCAATATTCAAATTCCACTATTGGCGAATGAACAGTACAATAGATTAAATAGTCCTTCATAGATGAAAAGTATCGCCGCCGTGACACAAGCATTTTCAAAAAAGTCAGCCAAGACCACCAATAGCCGAAATAACAATCACATTTCGGGCTTTAGCGCTAAAACGGCGAATAAATCGACTTACCGTTCTCAACTCGATGGTAAAGTTGGCAGCAATCCCAATAGCAGATCTAATGCCAAGCCACGTGCGAAGCCACATGCAAACACCCAAGTAGCAAAAACCGTTGCCAACCCAGTGATCGTACTATTTAACAAACCATTTGATGTTCTTTGCCAATTTACCGATGAGCAAGGGCGTAAAACGTTAAAAGACTATATTCCAGTGCCTGACGTTTATGCCGCTGGCAGACTCGATAGAGACAGTGAAGGGCTACTATTATTGACCAATGACGGTAAGCTGCAATCGCAAATCACCGAGCCTAAAAAGAAAACCTATAAGACCTATTGGGCTCAGGTTGAAGGAGCCCCCGGTGAGAGCGATCTTGAAAAGCTTCGTCAAGGTGTTGAATTGAAAGACGGTATGACATTACCCGCTAAAATTTGCATCATGGATAACCCTGCTATATGGCCGCGTACACCGCCAATTCGTGAAAGAGCGAATATTCCGACGACTTGGTTAGAGATACAGATATGCGAAGGCCGTAATCGTCAAGTGAGACGCATGACTGCTCATATTGGTTTTCCAACGTTAAGATTAATCCGCTATAAAATAGGTCAATGGAGTCTAGATGGCCTACAAAACGGTGAATATCGTCAACTTGATATGAAATAACTATCAATGTGAGTGACCAGCAATGTGAGTAACAGGCAATGACAGAGCGCTATAAACCTAACACCACAGTGGCTTGTGTTATCGAAGCTCAGGGGCAATTTCTGCTAGTCGAAGAGTTGATAGAGGGTGAACTCAAATACAATCAACCAGCCGGTCACTTAGAGCCCCATGAGTCAATCCTTGCAGCCTGTATCCGCGAAGTTAAAGAGGAAACCGGCTTACGAATACAACCACAAGGTTTAGTTGGGATCTATCAGTTTAGTGCCAGTGACTCGCTGGCATTTGTTCGCTATACCTTTCACCTGAAACTTGACCAAGTAAAGCTATCTACACCCGAAGATCCCGCCATTATAGGGCTTAAGTGGTATTCGTTTGCTGAGATAAAAGCCTTATCAAACCAGCTGAGAAGCCCTTTGGTGATCAAATCGATTAGCGATTACTTGGCAGGTAAAAATTACGACCTCAGCATTATTAATGATGACTATTTCTAAAGGCTAATACACTTTAAAGCCAAACTAAAATAGCATTCATACTCATTTATTCTGTTAAGTTATTCTTCTTTTTAATCATCATGGGTGAATATTCGACACTGATGACAATAAAGCTTCAAAGATAAATACTTGCTAGATAGCCCAGCTTCATAATGCGTGATAGAATATGCACCCGCAGAAAGCCGCGGTTTGAACACGGTCACTCGATTGTAAAACCCATTCATCGAGCCACCGATTCGCAGCAATATTCAGTAATCACAAAGGTTTTTTTAAGATTTATGACGTCAATCGAACCCTCTCATCTTGGTAAAAAAGTCATCGTCGGCATGTCCGGTGGTGTAGACTCATCAGTTTCAGCCTACCTGTTAATGAAACAGGGCTATCAGGTTGAAGGCCTGTTCATGAAGAACTGGGAAGAAGATGACACGGATGAATATTGCGCAGCAGCTGACGATCTTAAAGATGCACAAGCTGTTTGTGACAAACTAGGCATTAAACTGCACACCGTTAACTTTGCGTCTGAATACTGGGACAATGTATTCGAGTATTTCCTTGCCGAGTACAAAGCTGGCCGTACGCCGAATCCGGATATCATGTGTAATAAAGAGATTAAGTTTAAAGCTTTCCTCGAATTTGCAGATGAAATTTTAGATGCCGATTACATTGCAATGGGCCACTATGTGCGCCGCTGTGATATTGATGGCACCAGCCAGATGTTACGTGGTATTGACGGTAATAAAGACCAAAGCTACTTCCTATATACACTTGGCCATGAGCAGGTTGCTCGCTCACTATTCCCTGTAGGCGAATTAGAGAAAAGCGAAGTGCGTGAAATAGCCAAAGAAATGGGGCTAATTACTCACGATAAGAAAGACAGTACCGGGATCTGCTTTATCGGTGAACGTAAATTTACCGATTTCCTACAAACTTTCTTGCCAGCCCAACCCGGTAATATCGAAACCAGTGAAGGCGAAGTCATCGGAACCCACCAAGGTTTGATGTATCACACGCTAGGTCAGCGCAAAGGCTTAGGCATTGGCGGTCTTAAAAACAGTAACGAAGACCCATGGTACGTGGTTGAAAAAGATCTTGTGCGTAACGTGCTAATTGTTGGTCAAGGTGGTCATCACCCTCGCCTAATGTCAAATGGCTTAATTGCTAATCAATTACACTGGGTAGATAGAAAAGGCCCTGCTGACGGCTCAAAAATCACGGTTAAGACCCGTTATCGCCAACAAGATGTGCCTTGCAGCGTAACCTATGATAGTGACGATGTGTTACGTGTCATTTTCGATGAGCCAGTTGCTGCTGTGACACCAGGACAATCTGCCGTTTTCTATGACGGCGAGATCTGCCTAGGTGGCGGGATTATTGACGCACTAATAAGAGATTAATCAATGAGTGATCAGCTGTTTGAACGCACTATGGCCTTTGCTGGGATATTACAGGCGGTGGCACAAGTTCAGTATATTGCAAGGCACGGTGACTCAGATAAAGACGCGCTAGCAGCTAGCCTGCAATCGGTTTTGGTGACGAACCCAGAAACCACTAGCGATGTTTATGCCGACAAAGTTGCACTGAGAAAAGGCTACGAGCTTATCGTTAGCCAACTTGGTGACGCCAAGCAAAAAGATGTCGAGGTGACTCGCTATTTAGTCGGTATTCTTGCTTTGGAGCGAAAACTCACTCGCTCTTCTAATACCATGGGCATGTTGTCTGAGCGCATCAATCAAATTCATCGTCAGCTTAGCCACTTTGAGATCACTGACGAGCAAGTAATTGCTAATTTTGCCGGCATTTATAGCGACATCATTAGCGAGCTTGGTCCCAAACTCCAGATCTCTGGTAATCCAGAGTTCCTAAAACGTACCCAAACACAACAAAAAATTCGCGCCCTATTACTGTCTGCCATGCGTAGCGCAGTGTTATGGCGTCAATTAGGAGGCAAGCGTAGGCACCTTGTCTTTGCAAGAAAAACAATAGTAGACACAGCTATGAAAAGCCTCACCCTATAATATTTAAGTCAAGTTCATCAAGGAGCTTCTAATGGAACTTTCCGCACTAACTGCTATCTCTCCGGTAGACGGTCGTTATGGTAGTAAAACCGCCTCATTAAGAGGGATTTTCAGCGAGTACGGCCTGACCAAATACCGTGTTCAAGTCGAAATTAACTGGCTAAAGCTGCTTTCTAGCTGTCCAGAAATTGAAGAAGTTCCACCTTTTAGTGAAGCAGCATTGGCTTTACTTGATCAAATTAAAGATAACTTTAGCGAAGCAGATGCTCAGCGCGTAAAAGATATTGAAGCAACAACAAACCATGACGTAAAAGCGGTAGAGTACTTCATTAAAGAACGTATTGCTGATAACGCAGAGCTTGTTGCTATCGACGAATTTGTACACTTTGCTTGTACTTCTGAAGACATTAACAACCTATCACACGCTTTAATGTTGACTGAAGCACGTGAGCAAGTGGTTGTGCCATATTGCCAGAAAATTATTGATGCAATTAAAGCATTAGCAAAAGAGCACAAAACGGTTCCATTGATGTCTCGTACACATGGTCAACCAGCGTCTCCTTCAACGCTTGGTAAAGAGATGGCTAACGTTGCTGTACGTCTAGAGCGTCAGCTAACTCAAGTGTCAAACGTTGAGATCATGGGTAAGCTAAACGGCGCGGTAGGTAACTACAACGCTCACATCTCTGCTTATCCAGAAGTTGATTGGCATGCACTGTCACAGCGTTTCGTGACAAGCCTTGGCATTAACTGGAACCCATACACGACTCAAATCGAGCCCCACGATTACATCGCAGAACTGTTTGATGCGTTAGCACGTTTCAACACAATTTTGATCGATTTCGATCGTGATATTTGGGGTTACATCGCACTCGGTCACTTTAAGCAAAAGACCATTGCCGGTGAGATTGGTTCTTCAACCATGCCACATAAAGTTAACCCAATCGACTTTGAAAACTCTGAAGGTAACTTAGGTATTGCTAACGCCTTGATGCAACACCTTGCGGCAAAGCTACCCGTATCTCGCTGGCAGCGTGACCTTACTGACTCAACAGTGCTACGTAACTTAGGTGTTGGTATAGCTCACTCTCTAATCGCTTATCAAGCGACATTGAAAGGGATTAGCAAGCTACAAGTTAACGAAGAGCAGCTTCGCAAAGAGCTTGATGGTAACTGGGAAGTGCTAGCTGAGCCTGTGCAAACGGTTATGCGTCGTTACGGTATCGAAAAGCCATACGAAAAGCTCAAAGAGTTGACTCGCGGTAAGCGCATCGACGGTGAGCAGCTTGCCGTATTTATCGATGGCCTTGAGCTTCCAGATACAGTGAAAGTTGAACTGAAGAAGATGACACCTGCTAACTATATTGGCCGTGCTGAAACTTTTGTTGACGAGTTAAACTAATAGCTCACTTAATCCTTTAGATAGCCACTGACTATTAAAGGTTTTAATAAGGCGTTAAGCTTAGGCTTAACGCCTTTATTTTATCCACTTTTCATCTATTGCGAGCAGCGCCCAGATTATGTTTAGTCTTAACTTTGATACCAGCAAATTTTTAAGCCAATATTGGCAAAAAAAACCACTTCTGATCAAAAATGCTTTTCCAAACTTTGAAGATATCATTAGCCCAGATGAACTTGCTGGTCTTGCTTGTGATGAAGCCGTCGCTTCACGAGTCGTTGTTACCAAAGAGAATGATTGGCAGATCCTTGATGGCCCCTTTGAAGACTACGACCAATTTGGCGAAAAAAATTGGCAACTACTCGTACAGGCATTAAACCATTGGCATCCAGATTCAAGCGAGTTCATCAATGCATTTCGTTTTATTCCTGACTGGCGCTTTGATGACTTAATGGTGTCTTTTGCCACTCCTGGTGGCGGTGTTGGCGCTCATATCGATAACTATGATGTATTTATTATTCAAGGCGAAGGCCAGCGTCACTGGACTGTAGGTGATAAAGGCCAATACGCGGCTAAAAATAATGATCCAACCACCCCATTAATCGAAGGCTTCGAGCCCATTATCGATGTGGTATTGGAAAAAGGCGATCTACTCTATATCCCGCCTGGCTACCCTCATCAAGGTCAAACATTGACGTTAGCAATGAGCTATTCAATCGGCTTTAGAGCCCCGAGCCAACAAGAGTTATTGAGTGAAGTCGCCGATGCTCTCATCGATAATAACCTTGGGCTTAAAAGATTCACATCGAGTAATGAACCACAAACCGCCAGTGAAATTAGCACAGCCCACCAGCAAGGTATGATGGCATTGGTAACCGAGCTCGCATCTGACCCAACTTGTTACCAGGTTATATTAGGTAAAATGCTTAGCCAAAATCGTTTCGAACTGGATATTTGTGAACCAGAAGAGGCCTACAGCGCGGAAGATATTCATGATTATATCGAACAAGGTGCCCTTCTCTATCGCATAGGCGGATTGAAACTGCTTAGGTTAGAGAATGATACTGTCTCTCGATTTTTTGCTAACGGTGAAATATTTGAATACCCGCAAGAGATTGAAGCTGACGTAACACTATTATCTGAATCTTTTTACTTTAGTAATGAACAAGCCACAGCGCTAATACAGACTCCTGCAACGCAGATATTGTTATTAGAGCTACTGAACCGAGGCTATTTGTATTTCGGTGAGTAAACTTGATTCACTAAATGGCGTGATAAAATACAAGCATAAAAAAGGCATCAAAATGATGCCTTTTTTATTTAAGAGCGACGAACTAATTAAGTGCTCGGGCCCCAGATGCTGTCATCCGCTTGCATCTTATATAAGCTTTCTGCGCGAGAAATTAACAGCTGGGCAAATTTTGCCTGAGCAGGATCTTTGGTGAGTCCCGAGCGTTGAATATTTTCAGCCTGCATCTGCCACATCATTGAAAAATGACGAACTGCATCACGTGCTGTAGCGGCAACACTAATATCGACATAATCAGACGGTAAATCACCAGACATCACCCAAAATGTTTTCTTATTCGGCTTTTTAGAATCGATTTTCCAAATAGCAACATAAGGCGCTAAGTAGCGGCTTTCTTCAGGGTGAACTTTATTAGGCATGATGCCCTTTTCAGCCAAAAACTTATTCGCCTTTTGAAACTGAGTTCTAATCCATTCTTGTCTTAGTTGTTCTTGGTCTACTGCTTGTTCAGCCATTTACACTTCCTTTCTTATTGTTATTTTTTATCTCTACCCTTTCTCTGAACAGTAAAACATGCACAGCTGTTAGGCTTTAATCAAGCTAATACTTTACGTTAACGTAAGGTGGAAAGCAAAATTGCCAGATAGATCACAAATAATCCTAATCTTTACTTTGTTGAGAGTATCCCTAAATGCTATCGTTCTGCAATAAATATAACAAGTAGGCTACCCTGTAATCACACAGCGGCGGTCATTCGATGCTCACAGCGGAGATCAACAAGTGGCAGTTTTTAATCACATCTCTTTCGACGACCATGAACAGGTCGTTTTTTGTCATGATAAAGAAAGCGGCTTAAAAGCCATTATCGCCATCCACAATACGAATCTTGGACCTGCCGTTGGTGGCTGCAGAATGTGGAACTATGAGTCTGATGACGAAGCCATCACTGACGTACTGCGCTTATCGCGCGGCATGACCTATAAGAATGCGATGGCAGGTTTAGCGATGGGTGGAGGTAAATCTGTCATTATCGCTGACCCAAAAGTACAGGATAGAGAAGC
Source organism: Shewanella sp. 0m-8 (assembly GCF_052977265.1). Lineage (NCBI taxonomy): Bacteria > Pseudomonadati > Pseudomonadota > Gammaproteobacteria > Alteromonadales > Shewanellaceae > Shewanella > Shewanella sp. 0m-8. The sequence goes on from NZ_JBRIMB010000021.1 coordinate 49,125, forward strand.
CCTATTCAGAGCTTTCGGCCGCTGTATACATACTCTAGGTGGTAAATACTTTTCAGCTGAGGATGTTGGTGTATCAACTGCCGACATTATGATCGCGCACCAAGAAACGCCATATATGGCTGGCCTAGAAGGCAAAAGTGGCGATCCATCTCCATTTACGGCTTTAGGAACCTTTTTAGGTATTAAAGCTGCAGTTAAGCACCAGCGTGGCTTAGACAGCCTAAAAGGCTTAAAGATCTCAGTACAAGGCGTTGGACATGTTGGCTATTACCTTTGTCGTCACCTGCACGCTGAAGGCGCTGAGCTGATTGTTACCGATATTCATAAAGAATCGTTAGACAAAGTCGCCACTGAATTTGGTGCAACGGTTGTGGCGCCACAAGATATCTATCATCAAGATGTGGATATTTACGCCCCTTGCGCGTTAGGTGCCACGATTAACGACATCACTATCCCTATGCTAAAAGCCACCATTGTTGCTGGTTGTGCTAACAACCAGCTAGCAGAAGTTCGCCACGGTGAAATGTTGAAAGATTTAGGCATTTTATACGCACCAGATTATGTAATTAATGCTGGTGGCATTATCAATGTCTCTTTCGAAAAGGATTACGACGCAGCTGCAGCTACTGCAAAGGTAGAAGAGATCTACAACACTTTACTGACCATTTTCGCGCAGTCTGATGAGCAAAACCGCACCACTGGGGATGTAGCAGACGAAATGGCAAGAGCCATAATTAACGCTGCCAAGTAAGCCTGTTAATAGTTTCATACTTAGCAAAATAATACCCAGTCAAATTGGCTGGGTATTTTTATGCCTCCCGTTTACTCGTCTATCGTTCATATATATTTTTGTGATTGATATTACTCGTCGCAACAAATACATAGCGCACTGTAAACTGATAACGCCTATTTCGAACTGGCAAAGATAGCGAACCTCTGCTTGAATTAAGACCCCTGCAATAACAAAGGTTCGAGGCGATGGTGACATTTAAATATGCACTTAACCAAGATAATATCGAGTTACAAGCCAGTAACTGGTCTGGTTTAGAGCAGATGTACATCAATGGTAAGCGCGTCTCAAGTAAACTCAATTTCGGCCAACAGAGTGAACATAGCCTAGTACTGAATGACGGAAAACCGGCTAAACTGCACTTGTTTCTTGATCCAAAGACAGAGCAACTGGTCTGCCAGATTTATAAGCAAAACCACTTAGTCACCATCCTAAGACAAGGGAAAACAGAGCTCTATCGAAGCCGCCAACTCACTCAGCAGGGAATATTAGCTATCGGTATGGTCATCGTATTTCTTCTCACTTTAAGTTAAGCGTTCTTAATTAAAGGCTCTTAGCTAAACCTTTCATTAAAATGTCTCAGTCTAATCATCCGAATCCTGCCTCACGAGCTCTGCAATACTGACGCTACAGTACTAATGCAATAGTACTAACGCAACAGTACTCGCGACATAGCTAACCCCTTAAAAACTATAATGTCACCACATTTAGCATAACGAAATGCTGTCACCTGTAATACAAACCAACTGAGTGTTTTGATAGTTACCACTTCCTGCTGTCACTGTTGTTATCGACAATTTTTGTTTATCTGTGCCATTTTCAATCAAAACAGCTTTTAATATGGTGCCATCACGCACAAAGCTTACAGCACCTACAAAATCACCCACGTAAAGATCTCGATAGAGTTTAACGCTCGCACTACCTATTGAGCGAGGCTCTAAGCGCCCCTCTGTTACAACAAGCGTTGAGCCACTAGCCAAATTAATTGCTTTAATAAAAGTGCCCGCACATTCGGTTGTTGATGCTTGAGGCTGTGTACTTGATTGAGGTGTTGGCTTATTGACGTTTGCTGAGCAGCCACTGAATAATGATGCAGCGCATAGCGTGATAATTAGCGATTTCATATAAACTCCTTAGACGATTGACTTCATTATAGTCATAGCGATTAGCGAGTAACACGATTTAAGCCAATAGGAGCTAAATGAAAAAAGATGATTTAAGGCGGGAGGGTAAAATTCAATAAACCGAACTAAACCAGCAAGAACCAAACAAGCAACCGCTAAACAGGCAACAACTAAACAAACAGAGATAGAATAAAAGTTAACCAAATTGAGTTACTGTCTAAAGCCTACAGCGATACCAACCTAGTAGCGATTGATTTTATTCAACAGCTTTAAGAAAGTTTGTCGCTCTTCTTGCGCTAAGTTATCTAAGAACGCCTCATTGACTCTTTCAGCTTCTCTGATTAAATCTTGCTCTAGCGCTTTACCGCTATCGGTGAGGTATATTTGAAAGGCGCGGCGATTTTCAGCATCTTGATGCCGAGTGATTAAACCTTGCTGTTGTAATTGATCGAGTAGCCGAGTCATAGTGTAATTGGCAACATCACAACGCTTAGAGAGCGTGGTTTGAGTCACGCCCTCCTCCTGCCATAATGAAAACAACACTGGCCATAGTTTAATATCTAACTGGTATCGTCTAAGGCGTTGATCTAATAAATTTTGTAGCTCAACATTCAAATGAGACACCAAATATCCCAGACTCTCAAATCGATTCAATCAGTACCTCCACGACTCTATAGGCTTCATTTAATCTTATCACTTACACTAAAAGAAACTAGCCTTCATGAGCACTTATTGCTCACATTCATTCAAACAGCTTATAAATCATTATGTTGAATGAAGATAAATCAGCGGGGTCAATATCACCGTCATTAGGCAATAAACGCATCGATAAAGCGATAATAACAAGCTCGATTTAGCCTTGCTTCAATACCTCGTTCAAGTGTTAAGGTAATGCTATCCTCACCAACAACAAACTGCTCAAAACTTTCGATATTATGTTCGCTATTAATACTCGTTTTAAGCCTGAATCCCGCTTCACTTTTAGGCTGATAGTCAACAATGATTAACGCTTGTTCAGCAACGGTTACTCGCAATGTTTCAACAGGCGTAATAAGAAAGTACTCACCATCGATGCGATTTAAAATAGTGGCAAACAGCTTACAAAACTTAACAGGTAGTATTTCACCTCGATAAAACCATTCACCATTTTCAATGATGTCGAATATCGCTTCTTCTGCACATAATACCCCTTGCGTTAACGACGAGATTGCATCTGTAGTGTCTGTTGAATGAATATCTTTTGCAGTCATCTGTACCTCTTTTTTTTTACTGTGTATCCATCACCCTTTATAAACCTAAAACAGGTTCACATTTGACTTTCCTGTAACAGGCCCTAAAAGTAAAAAACTAGCCAGTGGCTAGTTTTTTACTGCGGGCTAATTAAAGCAAATGCAGTAAAGCCTCAAGCGGGTGTTTTGGCCTAAAGCCGCTAAAACGTTTGACTTGGCTGCGGCAGGAATAGCCAGAGATCAACACTTGAGATTGTGGCAGCTGTGATAAAGCCTGTTCCCACGACATACTGTAAAGCGCTTTTGAACGGTCTAGGTTTTCTGCTTCATGGCCATAGGTGCCAGCCATGCCACAGCAGCCAAGATTAACCGTATTCAGCGTTGCGCCAAAGTGCTCAAAAATCCCCTGCCATTCGTTAGCTGTATTCGGTTTAGCCGTTGATTCAGTACAATGACTAAACCAAGTAAACTCGCGTTCGCTAATATCATCTTGGCTCCACTCACGAGTGGGCTGACCTTCAAGTATTTCTAGTAACCATTCATTGGCCAATTTAACGTGGAACTTACCTCTAGCGCCACCAAGTACCTCTGCATACTCGTCGCGATAACAAAGCACTAAAGCTGGATCGATGCCTACCATCGGCATATCCAGTTTTGCCACTTCATTTAAAAAGTCAGCTGTTGATTTGGCTGTACGAGCAAATTTATCTAAGAAACCTTTAATGTGAATAGGCTTACCATTAGGTTTAAATGGCAATAAAACGGGCTTCTTACCTAACTTTTCAATTAGCTGAATAAAGTGGTAAACCGTTGCAACTTCATAAAAACTATTGAAAGGGTCTTGTACCACCAGCACATATTGGCTGCGCTCGCTGTCAGGGATCTGTTGTAGCGCTGCTAAGTCATAACCCCGACAGGCGTGCCCTTCTAGGCGCTGCTTTAGCGTTGGTACCGACAATGCTGGTGCATCGACATAACCAAGTGACTTCTTAATGACCCATTTACTTAGGCTATTTTGAGAAACTGCATTAACTAATCTGGGGGCTGTCGCCATCATAGGCAGTGAATCTTCTATCCCTGCCACAAGGTAGTCTTTTACTGGTCGCAAATAACGCTGGTAATATATCTCAAAAAACTGTGCTCTAAATTTTGGCACGTCAACTTTTACAGGGCACTGGCTGGAGCACGCCTTACAAGCCAGACAGCCCTTAAGTGACTCCATCACTTCATGAGAGTAGTCGTATTCTTTATCAATTTTTAAGGTATTTTGAGCACGTTGCAACCAGCCTAACGGCTTAGCGCGGGCCAGCTCATTAACATCCACGCCTTCCGCTTGTAATAGGCGTAACCATTCGCGCATTAAACCTGCGCGGCCTTTTGGCGATTGCACTCTGTCACCTGTGACCTTAAATGATGGACACATAGGTGAATAAACACTGTAATTAAAACACAGGCCATTGCCATTACAGTTCATCACATCCGGAAATGCTTCGCGGGTTTTAATCGGTATTTGTCTATCAAAGGCACCACGCTTCACGCTATCGACGTTATACAACATTGGGCCGCCATTTTTAGGCGCCACCAGCTTACCCGGATTAAGTTTATTTTCAGGGTCAAATAAGCCTTTGACCTCTTCTAACAAGCCGTAGAGGTGTTCACCAAATACCGCGGGGCCATATTCACCGCGCACACCTTTACCGTGCTCCCCCCACATCAAGCCACCATACTTAAGCGTTAACTCTGCAACTTGATCTGAAATGATTTTAAGCAACCTCTCATCTTGCACATCGCACATATCAAGCGCTGGGCGCACATGCAACACACCGGCATCCACATGACCGAACATTCCGTATTGCAACTGATGACTATCGAGCAATGCTCTAAATTCAAGAATAAAATCAGCAAGTTTTTCAGGCGGCACTGCGGTGTCTTCAGCAAAAGCAATAGGTTTACGCGTACCTTTTGCCGCGCCTAATAGTCCCACTGCTTTTTTACGCATCGCGTAGATAGTGTTGATACTGGCTTTATCATTTGTGACTTGATAGCCCAATAGCCCGGCTTCATCATTCTCTATTTGTGAGTTCAATATGGCTTCTAGCTTGGCCAGTCTTGCTTCAACATCGTCTTGTTCGCCTGCGAACTCAACCATATTCAGGCCATCAATCTCTTTACCGGGTACATCTTCAATAAGTGACGATACTGAATGCCAAATAATATCTTCTTTGGCAAGGTTGAGCACTTTTGAATCGACGGTTTCAACGACGGTGGCATTCGCTTTAACTAAATCTGGAGCATGACGCAGTGCTGACTCAAACGAGTCATATTTGATATTGACCATCATGCGGCATGTTGGCAAAGGCGTAATATTTAGCTTAGCTTCAGTAATAACCGCTAAGGTGCCCTCTGAGCCAGTTAAAATGCGGGATAGGTCAAAATGCTCTAATTTGTCATCCCACACATTTTTAAGATCATATCCGGTCAAAAAACGGTTTAATTTAGGAAAGCGCTGCTCAATATGCTCACGTTCTCCTTTACACATATCGGCAATGGTCGTGATTAGCTGCTGCCCCAAAACGTTGTCAGTTACGGAGCCAACGTCAGCCAATTGTGCCGAACTTAGCGGGTGGGTATTAAGCTCGCTACCGTCAAACAAGATACTGGTCAATCCAAGGACATGATCGGAGGTTTTACCGTAAACCAGCGAGCCAGCACCCGATGCATCGGTATTGATCATCCCACCTAAAGTGGCACGGTTTGATGTTGATAAATCCGGGCTAAAGAAAAACCCATGAGGGCGCAGCGCATCATTAAGTGCATCTTTTACCACGCCCGCTTGCACTTTGACCCAACCTTCAGCGGCATTAACCTCGAGCACTTGGTTCATGTAACGCGACATATCAATGATAATGCCGTGAGTCAGCGATTGGCCATTAGTGCCCGTTCCCCCGCCTCTTGCACTAAAGACCACTTTGGCAAACTCATCTTGGTTCGCCAATTTTAGTGCTATCTGAACATCTTGGGCTGTCTTAGGGTAAATAACTGCCTGAGGCAGAAATTGGTAAACCGAGTTGTCGGTCGCTTGCGCTAGACGCGCACTATAACGGGTATCAATATCGCCTGAAAAAGCCCCCTCTTCTAATACCGTTAAAAAAGAAAGATAAATGGGTTCAAGCGTTTGTTGATGCGATAACTTGGGTAACATGGCGGCTTCTGTCAATTATTATTCTTAAGATTATGGGCTCATTATAAACAAAAAAAAGCCGCTAAATAGCGGCTTTTTTCATCTTTTTAACAAATTATTAAATCACGCAGATTTAACACTTCATTTTAGCAATAAACTTACACGGATAATTTTAACCGTGGGCTTCAGCTAGATATAACCAAGTATCGATAACCGTATCAGGGTTTAACGAAACAGTATCGATGCCTTGCTCAACCAACCAAGCCGCGAAGTCAGCATGATCTGATGGGCCTTGACCACAAATGCCAATATAAGCGCCTTTGTCTTTAGCCGCTTTAATTGCCAAAGCAAGCAAGGCTTTAACTGCATCATTACGCTCATCGAACAGATGGCTGATGATGCCTGAATCACGGTCAAGACCAAGGGTTAGCTGAGTCAAATCGTTTGAGCCGATAGAGAAACCATCGAAGTGCTCAAGGAACTGTTCAGCAAGCAGTGCGTTTGAAGGCAGCTCACACATCATGATAACGCGTAAACCATCAACACCACGTTCTAGACCTTGCTCTTTAAGAAGCTCAATCACCTGTGCAGCTTCGCTCACTGTGCGAACGAATGGGATCATGATTTCAACGTTTTTAAGGCCCATCTCGTTACGAACACGCTTAATGGCTTCACACTCTAGTGCAAAACAATCGCGGAACGACTCAGAGATATAACGGCTTGCGCCGCGGAAGCCCAACATTGGGTTCTCTTCTTCTGGCTCGTATCGGTCACCACCAACCAAGTTTGCGTATTCGTTTGACTTAAAGTCAGACATACGAACAATCACTTTCTTTGGATGGAAAGCTGAAGCAATCGTAGCAATACCTTCAACTAATCGTGCTACGTAGTATTCAACTGGAGACTCATAACCCGCGATCATCTCGTGGATCTCTTGTTGAAGCTCAGCAGTTTGGTCGTTGAACTCAAGCAATGCTTTAGGGTGAATACCAATCATGCGGTTAATGATGAACTCAAGACGCGCAAGACCAACACCTTCGTTAGGCAAGCGAGCAAAGTCAAATGCTCGGTCTGGGTTACCCACGTTCATCATAATTTTCATTGGTAGATCAGGCATTGAATCTACGCGTGATGAAATCACTTCAAAGTCTTGTAAACCATTGTAGATAAAGCCAGTGTCACCTTCAGCACACGAAACGGTAATTTCTTGACCATTTTTGATACGCTCAGTCACGTCACCACAACCAACAACAGCAGGAACGCCAAGCTCACGTGCGATAATCGCAGCGTGACAAGTACGGCCACCACGGTTAGTAACAATCGCGCTTGCGCGCTTCATGATAGGTTCCCAGTCAGGATCTGTCATGTCGGTAACAAGCACGTCACCAGGCTGAATTTGATCCATGTCGTCGATTGACTTAAGTACCTTAGCGACACCTTTACCAATTTTGTGGCCAATGGCACGACCTTCACAAACAACGTCACCTTGAGTCTTAAGGTGGTAACGTTCAATTAGCTGTACATCTTCACGAGAACGAACAGTTTCTGGACGAGCCTGTACGATATACAACTTACCGTCGTTACCATCTTTAGCCCATTCGATGTCCATTGGACGACCGTAATGCTTCTCGATTGTCATCGCCTGCTTAGCAAGCTCTTGTACTTCTGCATCGTTGATTGAGAATTCACGGCGTTGGTCAGCGGCGATATCTTCAATCTTAACTTGCTTACCATGGGATTCATCATCTGAATACACCATCTGGATTAGCTTACTACCGATGTTACGGCGTACTACCGCTTTATGACCTGCAACTAATGTTGGCTTATGAACATAAAATTCGTCAGGGTTAACCGCACCTTGAACAACCATTTCACCTAGACCAAATGATGAAGTAATAAAGACTACATCATTGTTGCCAGACTCAGTGTCCATGGTGAACATAACACCTGAAGCCGCTTTGTCTGAACGCACCATACGCTGAATACCAGCTGACAGTGCGACGCCTTTGTGGTCATAACCTTGGTGAACACGGTATGAAATTGCGCGGTCATTAAACAAAGAAGCAAATACATGCTTAGTTGCTTCTAAAACGGCTGCGTAACCCTTAACGTTAAGGAAAGTTTCTTGTTGGCCAGCAAATGATGCATCCGGCATATCTTCCGCGGTTGCTGAAGAGCGAACTGCAAATGATGCGTCCGTTGTTTCAGAGCTAAGCTTGTCGTAAGACTCACGTACCGCTTGCTCAAATTCTGGGTGGAACGGGGTGTCGATAACCCACTGTCTGATCTGTGCACCGGCTGTAGCGAGTGCGTTCACGTCATCTACATCTAGAGATTCTAGAATTTCGTATATCTTCTGGTTAAGTCCGCTTTGTTCAAGAAATTCATTGAACGCAAAAGATGTTGTCGCAAATCCACCAGGCACTTGAACGCCTGCATTTGATAGATTGCTAATCATCTCTCCAAGAGAAGCGTTTTTACCGCCTACCTTGTTGACGTCACCCATGCCTAATTCTTGATACCAGAGTACGTATTGCTGCACAGTTCTTATCTCCGCAAGTATATTTTAGTGTGGCTCTTCACACGAGAGCAACAGCATCTTACACTCCATGACAAGAAGCGTAAATGTATAATTTTATTTGTAATTTTATTACTACAAGAGGTCAAAATGTTGCGTAAAGTATTTTATATCTCAGATGGGACTGCGATCACAGCTGAGGTATTCGGCCATGCAGTGCTTTCACAATTTCCTTTGGAATTTGATGCACTTACAATCCCTTTCGTTGAAACAGAAGCCAAAGCAGAAGCTGTTAAGGCTCAAATAAATGATTGTTTTATTACAACAGGTGAACGGCCTCTTGTTTTCCACTCCATCGTAAAAGCTGAGATCCGTGATGTTATCTATAGCAGCGAAGGCTTAGATTATGACTTTTTGAACACTTTTGTGGCGCCATTAGAGAAACAACTAGGTATTGCTGCTACGCCAGCTTTGCATCGTACTCACGGTAAAACGAATGACAGTTATGAAGCGCGTATTGATGCCATTAACTACGCCATGGAAAATGATGACGGCCAAACCATGAAACATATGGATAAAGCCGACCTCATTTTATTAGGTGTATCGCGCTGCGGTAAAACGCCATCAAGCCTATATCTTTCTATGCAGTTTGGTATAAAGGCAGCGAACTATCCGTTTACTGAAGATGACATGGATAATCTAAAGCTACCCGACGCATTAAAACGTAATAAAGGTAAGCTATTTGGTTTGACCATCGATCCTGAAAGATTGCATGAGATCCGTCAAAGTCGTATGTCAAACAGCCGTTACTCGTCATTACGTCAATGCCGAATGGAAGTTAAAGAGGTAGAAATGATGTATAAACGTGAACGGATCCCTTACGTTAATACAACCAATCATTCTGTCGAAGAAATTGCCACTAAGATCATTGAAGCAACAGGCTTAGAGCGTCACATGTTCTAAATCTAGTGCAAGGCATTAGCGCTGAAATTAAAGGCTTTTTAAAATGAAAGCCTTTAATTTATATCAAATAATTATCGATTGAGTGAAAATTAGCTTCATTTTTAAGGCAATTGCCACTGTGCACAGCCAAACTATTAGTTATAATCCGAGGTAATCAGGCGAAAGCCCATACGAACGCTCGGTATTGTGAATGACCATTAAAACAGACGAACTACGCACCTCCCTTTTATGTAAGGTAATTTCACCTGCACAACTCGCTTCTGAATATCCTTTAACACAAGATGCCGCTGACTATTTAGTCCAGCAGCGCCACGAAGTTGAAGCCATTATTAATGGTGATGATCAACGCTTACTTGTGATTATTGGTCCATGTTCAATCCATGACACTGAAGCAGCACTCGATTACGCTCAGCGCTTAGCTAAATTGCACCAGCAATATAAAGACGACTTATGCATCTTAATGCGTGTTTACTTTGAGAAGCCGCGTACAACCGTTGGCTGGAAAGGCCTTATTTCAGATCCAGACTTAGATGGCAGCTTTAGCCCTAATAAAGGCCTACGTAAAGCACGTCACCTTCTACAGCAGATCACTGAACTTAAGTTACCTATCGCAACTGAGTTTTTAGATATGGTAAATGGCCAGTATATTGCGGATCTGATCACCTGGGGCGCCATTGGCGCACGCACCACTGAAAGCCAAATTCACCGTGAAATGGCCTCAGCACTTTCGTGTCCGGTAGGCTTTAAAAACGGCACTGACGGTAATATCGATATTGCAGTTGATGCCGTTCGCGCAGCGCAAGCTCCACATATCTTCTATTCACCGGATAAAGATGGTGCTATGGCCGTTTATCGCACTCACGGTAACCCATTTGGCCACATTATTTTACGTGGCGGTAAAGAGCCTAATTATCACAGCGATGACATTCAAAAAGCAGCGGCACAGCTTGATAGCGTCGGTGTGACCCAACGTATGGTTATCGATTTTAGCCATGGAAATAGCCGTAAAATGCATAAAGAGCAGCTCAATGTCGCTGAATCGATTATGCAACAGATGGCGCAAGGCTCTACAGCCATTGCAGGTATTATGGCTGAAAGCTTTATCGAAGAAGGCAACCAAAAAGTTGTTGCTGGTGAAGAGCTGATTTACGGCAAGAGTATTACCGATGCGTGTATTCACTGGGATGACTCTCTGGCATTGCTCAGCGACTTAGCCAAAGCATCGCGTGCGAGAATCGAATTGCTAAAGCAAAAGTAACACGCTAGCGTTGTAAACGAAAACGTACCCTCTCATTGAGTCGGTACGTTTTTTTATTACATAATTCCAACAACTAAAAATTTTGAATGGCCAGCTAAATAGAGTTATTTTTGATATATGAACCTCATTCTATTGCGACATGGTATTTCTACAAATTTATAAAGAATATGTGCACTACAAATAGCTAAGACTAAACAAATAAAACTAAAATTAAGACCTCTATCAAATTGAAAATATTCTGCTACAAATTTACAAAGCATCATTACTGGTATATGACATAAATAAAGACTAAATGAAATTTCCCCAAACCAAAAAAGCCTTGGGCGAGACATAAAACGCGATAGAATCCCTTTAGCTTGATATGCTGATGCAATTAATAGAATAAAACTAAAGATAAGTAAAATATCCGCTCTAACTCCTTCAGTTTGAAGGTGTGGGGCTAATATAAAGGAAATTATAGTTAAGAGAATGCTATAGCCTAAAAATCGATCCCAGTTTCTTTCAGCTTGGATACTAGAGATAATGTAATAAAGTCCACTCCCAATAAAAAAACCTCCAGAAACACGAACTAAGGGACCAGCAAAAGAGGTAGCATTTGTCGTTCCTGCTGACACGATTAACATTCCTATCAACCCACTTCCTATAGCCATCAACACGCATCCAGTTTTAGCTGTTACATTTTTGGCACTAAAACGCACTATGAAAGGGAAGATAATTAGATAGGCAAAAAACTCTGCACTAACAGACCAAGCAGGGGTATTCCAAGCATAACCTTCAGGTAATAACCATTGCCGTAATAACAACGTTAATGTTATCCAATCAACAAATGCAGAATGAGTTATAGCTTGCCTATTAGCATCAAAAGCAGGTAGAAGTAATGTCACAATGAGCATTAAGAGCATTATAAAAAAATGGATAGGGAATAATCTGGCGATCCGATACCAGATAAACTTTAGCCAAAAACCACGCTCTTCATTAACACTTCGCTTAAGATATACATGTGAAATAATTAACCCACTTAGTATGAAAAAAAAATCCACACCAATATATCCAAATTGAATAAAAGGAACTTCACCAAACCAATCGTATGTAGAAAAGTATCGTAAATGATAAAAAACCACATAAAATGCAGCGAAACCTCTCAGTACATTGAGAGGCTGTCGATAACTAGCTAGAGGTTCCTTCTTCTTACTCAAAATTCTTCTACACTTTTTTAATACCAAACAGAGATAAAAGCTTAGTCTAAAAGTGCTTATTTGTTTCATCTTCCTATGTGTTCAACCTGTTATAAAATTACAAAAACGGCTATAATATCGCCTCATTAATGCATAACCATAGGTTGCCGTATGCCGTTAACTCAAACTCCCGCAAAGTTTCCTGAAGAGGTCGCTCTTCGAATCGAACAATCAGAGGCTCGCGTTATCAAGGCCGTATTCCCTTCTATCACCAATCATCACAACACGCTTTTTGGTGGCGAAGCATTAGCTTGGATGGATGAAACCGCTTTCATTGCAGCGACCCGTTTTTGCCGTAAGACCTTGGTTACTGTGAGTTCGGATAGAATTGATTTTAATAAGCCTATTCCTGCGGGTTCATTAGCTGAGATTATTGCCAGAGTTATTCATGTGGGTAATACCTCAATTAAAGTTGAAGTGAACATTTTCGTTGAAGACATGTATCAAGATCTAAGGGATCACGCTATTCGTGGCGTATTTACCTTTGTCGCTGTTGATGAGCAAAGAAAACCGACTGCAGTGTGGCCGCCACATTGTTAATCGTTAGTCTTCTTTAGCCAGGATAAACAAAGATTGAGGGCTGCATCGTTAGCCCTTGTCTGTAATCAGGCTCTGTCACTCTTATTATCCATTCCTATCTTGCAATACTATCTTCCTATCCAGTCTTCATTCTGACCTTTAGTCTTGCCTTGCTTTTGAACACTAGCAGACTCACACCTTTGCATAGATAGCCTGCAATGGTGACTTTAGACCAAAGTCTAACTTCGACAATTATTTTAACAAATAGTAACTTTTCCAGTAAAAAGCCATAGAACCCCTTGTCATTTATCTGTTACATTGAACTACCTTCACGTGCAACCAAAACAACCCTATAAAGCCATGAAGCCTGAAAATTTAAATATAATAATAGCCGATGACCATCCGTTATTTCGCAACGCACTTAGACAAGCACTATCGTCTGAATTCATTAATACTCAATGGTATGAAGCAGATAGCGCTGATGCGCTACAGGCCCTACTCGAGAATAATGACATTGAATACGATGCAGTGTTATTAGATCTTCAAATGCCCGGTTCTCATGGGTATTCAACCCTGATCCACCTCAGAACCCACTTTCAAGAGCTACCTGTTGTAGTGATATCAGCTCATGAAGATAACCTCACGATTAGCCGCGCGATTCATTATGGTAGCTCTGGATTTATCCCTAAGTCTTCTTCTATGGAAACCTTAGCACAAGCATTAGAAGCGGTATTATTTGGTGATATTTGGTTACCCCAAGGTGTTGAACTTCAAGAAATTAACGAAGATGACACCAACCAAATGGCGAGTAAACTTGCCGATTTAACACCCCAGCAATATAAGGTACTGCAAATGTTTGCTGAAGGTTTACTCAATAAGCAAATTGCCTATGATCTTGGTGTGTCAGAAGCCACGATTAAAGCCCATGCTACGGCGATATTTAGAAAGCTTGGCGTAAGAAACCGCACTCAAGCTGTGATTGCGCTACAGCAACTTGAGATGGATAAGGTCGATATCTAGTCCATAAGCAAAGTGTTGTAGCCAACCTACCTATAAACTAAAACGCTTCGAGTACTCGAAGCGTTTTTTTATTGATCCGTTTAACGAAAGTTCTCCATCACCTTGTAATACATCATTCCTAGCGCTAATGCCTGGTTGCCAAACCATTCATTAAGCGGAATACGGTAGTGGGACATTTGCGCAAACAGATCAAACTCTTGTTGTTCGCCAATAATAGCACTTGCCATGATCTCACCCATAATATGAGATGTCGCCACACCATGGCCTGAATAGCCCTGGCAGTAATAGACATTAGGTGACACTTTGCCCAATTGTGGGATCCGATTAAGTACAATTCCAGCCAACCCGGTCCATTCAAATTCAATATCAACATCTTTAAGTTGTGGAAAGGTTCGCTCGATTGCAGGTCTCAACTCTGCAGCGACATGTTTAGAGTCTCGGCCAGAGTAATTGGTCCCGCCGCCGAACATTAATCGGTTATCTGCGGTTAAACGGTAATAGTCGAGCACAAAGCGCGTATCGTAAACTGCCACATCTTGGGGAATTAAACTCCTGGCCATTTCTGGTGATAATTGAGCCGTTGCGCAGTTACCCAATGAGGCAGGAAATAGCATTCCGCGTAATTGTTTACGGGCCAATTTATGATAAGCGTTACCCGCTAGCACTGCGCTATTGGCAACCACTCTACCCTTAGCTGTTGTTACGGTAACGAGCGCTCCATCATCAATATCAATCACCGCTGAGTGCTCAAAAATTTGTGCGCCAAGACCTTCTGCGGCTTTCGCTTCACCAATACACAAATTAACTGAATGCAAGTGCATATTGCGTTTATTTAGCAAGCCGCCATGATAGAGAGGAGTATTAACATATTGCGCCAATTCCATTTTATCCAACATGGCCAGTTCACTGTCCATGCCTCGCAAGCAACCTTCGTTATAGGTTTTCTCAAGCTCTTTTAAGTGACTAGCTTTATAAGCGGTATGGATATGCCCAAATTTTAAATCGCACTCAATATTATACTTTTTAACACGTTCTTTAATAATGTCATGTCCACGCCAGCGCATATTCCACACATACTCTTCCGCCTCTGTGCCGATACAATTTACCAGCTGCTTGGTCATGGCTTGATCACCCGACAGACTCCCTGTCACTTGACCACCATTGCGTCCGGTTGCCCCCCATGCAATTTTATTCGCTTCTAAGATTGCAACTTTGAATCCTTTTTCTGATAGCTCTATCGCGGTGGCAACTCCGGTAAAACCTCCCCCAACAATGACCACATCAACACGGATCTCCCCTTCCAATTCAGGGTAATCGGTTTCGTTATTAATGGTAGCGTTATAATAAGAGTTGCAGCGTGGCTCGGACATATCGATTCCCTTTGAGTAATCAGTTACTTCTTGTTTTATATTTTTTACAAAATCTAGATTTTGTTCAGTATATCCATCTAACCAGTTAGGTCAAGAACAGAAAATCGGCAACTCTCTAAATTAAAAAATTCATATTTCCCGCAAAGTGATAGTAGTACAGCCTTGCTGGTTAAATCTGTTTACTTCACTGTAAGCAATAACTTGTCGAGATATATTTGAGCGACTATCTTCAATAGTGAATGTCAAACTTACACATAAGCCAATAATGTATTGTCGAAAGCTGTACCCGGAACATACCTAGGGTGAGATAAGCAGAACTGACTATAACTAACCAAGGAAATTGATATGAAAAAGCTCGGTCTAGTCATGATTATTTTAGCGCTTAGCGCCTGTGCCTCTTCGCCTGCAACATGGAAAGGTATGTCTGAAGGAGATATTGCAGCATGGAAGGAAATTGGCTTTAATGCAGAGCAAGCTCAAAATTGGAATCGTGCGGGCTTCAACGCTGAGCAATCAGCAGCCTGGAGCAAGGATGGATTTAACTTAGAAGATGCACAAAGCTGGAAAGATCAATCCTTTACGCCTGAAGAAGCTAAAAGCTGGAAAACCAGCGGCTTTGATCTTGAAACTGCACTTGAATCACGAGAGCAAGGGCTAACGCCTGTAAAAGTAGAATAAAATCCACTTACAGTCTCCTAACGAGTGCTTAAATAAGCCTCAACATTTTCGCTACGCTCATCTTAATGGCTATGCATCCAGCCTGAGCCTCCTAGTTAAAAGCTGAGAGTGAAAAACTAAGCATAAAAAAGGTACGCAATTGCATACCTTTTTTATGCTTACACTCTTTATACTTACACTTTGTTTTACTTAAATTATCTTGTCTTTATATTTGCTTTATTTACAGCCAATCGTCACTAACTCTTTTTGACTAAGCTAGAAATAAGCGCTCTTAACGCAGCAGGTTTAACCATTTTCGCCATATAGTGATAACCCCGCCTATGCATATCATCAATCAGATCTTTACGAGTATTAGCAGTGATAAGTATGCCCGGCAGATGCTCGCCATATAAACTTCGAATTCCGTCCATTGCATCAACGCCATTTTGACCATCATCCAAATGATAATCGGCAAGTACAATGTCAGGAGCCACTCCTTTAAGGCCAAGTTTGATCCGAGCATCGGCTAAATCTTTGGCACATATCACTTCACATTGCCAACGACTTAATAAACTCTCCAGTCCCGCTAAAATGGCTTCTTCATTATCAATGCACAGCACTTTCACACCCGCGAGTGGTTGCAGTAGTGACGGTACTTTCTTTGGCTTAGGAGCTGTGTTCTTCTCACCTAGTGGCACTCGAATGGAGAACACCGAGCCTTTTCCAAGTTCAGAACTCACATTAATATCATGGGAGAGTACTCGACTAATTCTATCTGCTATCGCCAATCCAAGACCTAAGCCACTGACACTTTTACTCTGTGGATTATCAAGACGTTTAAACTCTTTGAAGATCTCTGTCGTTTCGCTTGCGTCGATACCGCAACCAGTATCAATAACTTGGATCTCAAGCTCGGCACCTCGATGACGACAACCTAGTAGCACTCTATTCCCCTTGGCATATCGATAGGCGTTAGTCAGGAAATTCTGCAGCACACGGCGTAATAAGCTTTGATCTGAGTTTATCGTTACCGAGCTAGCGACAAAACTGAACTTAATCAAGCAATCCTTAGACATAGCATCAAACTCAACGGCTAAACCGTCCAGCAAATCTGCTATAGAAAAGTCACGTCTATTTACCTCCACCATTCCAGAATCAAGCTTAGAGATATCAAGCAGATCGGTGAGTAGCTCACCGGCAATTTTAAGCGAACTATTCACATGATTAAGAGTCGTTTTCCCCTCTAGGTCAAGATTCGGATATTGCGACAAAGAAGCGGTAAATAATCTTGCGGCATTTAATGGTTGCATCAAGTCATGGCCTACAGCGGCAAGGAATCGACTTTTAGATGCATTGGCCATCTCCTCTTGCGCCTTAGCCTCGAGTAACTTGCTATTAAGCAAGGCTAACTCATAAGTACGTTCTTTAACTCTAGCCTCTAATGTTTCATTGGCCTCTTGCAGTGCTTCAGCTTGCTGGCGATACTGAGTAATGTCGGTAAAGTTCATAACAAAACCGCCGCCAGGCATTGGATTCCCCTGGATCTTAATCACTTTACCGTCTTTGCGTTGCCGCTCTGACACATGGGGCGTGCCATTGCGCATATGTTGCACCCGTTTTTCTACATGTGCTGCTATATCCCCTTCACCGCAATATCCTCGCTCAGCATTGAAGCGTACGACATCACTAATCGGCATACCTGAGTGCAAAAAGTTATCTGGATAATCATATAGCTCAGCGTATTTGTAATTCCAGGCAACCAAATTTAGGTCTTTATCGACCACACTCATGCCTTCATAAGCGTGTTCAATCGCTCCACGCAGCATGTCTTGGCTTAAGATTATTTTAGATGACGCTTCATCAACTAAACTAAACACTTCATCTAATGCTAAATCGCGGCCTTGCAAAACCGAATCCAGTACCAGTGATGCACTTGAGGCCCCTAACACCCCTGCTAACATATGCTCTGTGTGAGCGATAAGCTCTGGTGGCGCCATTTTATGCCAGCTATCACTTTTTACCGCCTCTTCTGAAAATGCAGAAAAGCTCTCATAAGCACGGGTTGGACTGACAAAGCGGCTGGCAAGAATAAGTAAGTCTTGCTGTGAAACCGCGACACTCTTACGATTATTGTCTTTTTTAAGCTGACCAGGTGTCACAAAAGCACTTGCTTGCATTCGCTCGGCAACACCCGCTCTAAACCAGACTGAACCCAGCATATAACAGGCACAGTTTGCCAATAAGGCAATCAGAATATCGCGCACATTGGGCGTGATAGATTCGAGCAGCGCAAAATCAGTCGTCATAATAGCCGGAGAATTCACCGCACCTTGCAGCAATATGTAACACCAACAACTAAAGCCAACCGCAAGCCCTAAGAACACACCACTACGGTTACCATGCTTCCAGTACATCCCCCCTATCAGTGCCGGAGCTAGTTGCGCAAAAGCACCAAATGACAGCATACCTAACGATGATAGCGAGTCATTGTCCATGAACGACAAGTAACTAAAATAACCTAGTCCTAAAATCAGAATGATTGCTAAGCGCCGTGCATTTAATAATAGCTGTGAAAACTGACTGAAATTTCGTGCTTTAATCTGGCCAGTGCGGAGCATTAATGGCACTAACCACTCATTACTCACCATGACACTAATGGTCACTACAGCAACAATCACCATGCCTGTAGCAGCAGAAAGTGTACCTAATAGGGCAACAACCGCTAGCCAAGGCTGATTCAACGCCAATGGAAGATTAATCACATAGGTGTCAGCTGCAACCGCATCACCCAGTAATAACTTACCCGCAAGTGCAAGAGGGGCAACAAACAGCCCAAATAGCAATAAGTAGAGAGGGAATAACCAACGCGCTTTTAAGATGGTGCGCTCATTTTCACACTCCACCATCATCACATGGAATTGCCGTGGCATACATAAAAACGCGGCCATACCAACTAGCAGCTCCGGCATTAAAGACTCAAGGCGGAGATTAGGCTTGTTAATTAAGTCACGCTCGCTAGCTTGTTGCCAGATATCACCAAAGCCATCAAAGACACCGAAGCTAATAACAATACCTACCAGTAAAAAAGCCCCTAATTTAACTAACGATTCGAAAGCGATGGCTAACATCATTCCCGGATTATGTTCAGTTGCATCGAGTTTTCGTGTTCCAAATAAAATGGCAAAAATCGCCAAAATTGCAGTGATAATCAATGAGACTTTACTGCCATTAAACAATGAACCATCGGGCTGAAAAAGGTTGAGGCTGAACACCATCGCTTTTAGCTGTAGTGCAATATAGGGCATGATCCCAAAGAGGGCGATGAGGGTAACAATGGCGGCAAGTAACTGAGATTTGCCATATCGCGCGGCAATAAAGTCAGCAACAGAGGTAATATTTTGCGCTTTAGAGACAATGACCATTTTGCGCAGTAAGCTGAAACCAAAAACAAAAATAAGAATAGGGCCGATAAAAATGGGCAAGAAAGACCACAGATCTTGAGCTGATTGACCAACGGTACCGAGAAAACTCCACGAGGAGCAATACACCGCCAGGCTTAAACCGTAAATCCAAGTCTGGATCCGTTTAGTGATCCCACTGAACCAACGCTCCGCGCCCCAAGCAAGCAGAAACAGTAGCAACACATAAATGAGGGCAATGCTGCCAACCAAAACAGTCAAATTCATAGGATTCTCTTTTTTTAAACTATTTTGCGGTAAAAAACGAATGAAATCCAGCCGAAATAAAATTACAAGCAACTAAAAAATAAGGAAAATATTTTACTAGACCAAGGTCTAATAGAGAAATCCCTCTCTCTCAATCCATACTCAGCTTACGCATTATTAGATAAGGGAAGCCCAATGAGCACGCAGTCTCTCTATAAAGTACCAAGTGAAATCGCTGCAAACGCACTTGTAAACGATGAACAATATAAAAAAATGTATCAAGAGTCGATTGTGAATCCTGAAGGTTTCTGGAGAGAACACGGCAACCGTATCGACTGGATCAAACCTTTTACTAAGGTAAAGAAAACCTCTTTCGATGACCACAACTTGTTTATTAAGTGGTTCTATGACGGCACGCTCAACGCATCCGCAAACTGTTTAGACAGACACTTAGAACACAATGCCGATAAGCTGGCGATTATTTGGGAAGGCGATGACGCAAAAGATCAGCGCACCCTTACCTACGGCGAGCTACATGCGCAAGTGTGTAAATTCGCTAATGCACTTCGAAGCCAGGGCGTACGCCGTGGCGATGTAGTCACTATTTACATGCCTATGGTGCCTGAAGCGGCTATTGCTATGCTTGCATGTGCCAGAATAGGTGCCATTCACTCTGTTGTCTTTGGTGGGTTCTCACCAGACTCGATTGCCTCACGTGTCATTGACGGTAATTCAAAAGTAATAATTACCGCCGATGAAGGCATTCGTGCAGGCCGGATCATTCCACTGAAAGCCAATATCGATGATGCACTTTCTCACCCTGATGTGGATTGCATCGAAAAAGTCATCGTGATGAAGCGTACTGGCGGCGACATCAACTGGGTTGAGGGTCGTGACATCTGGTGGGAGTCTTTAATGGAGACGGCATCAGAGCATTGTATTGCAGAAGAAATGGGCGCAGAGGATCCACTGTTCCTACTATATACATCAGGTTCAACCGGTAACCCTAAAGGTGTGCTACACACTACGGGTGGTTATATGGTTTACGCAGCCATGACCCACGAATATGTCTTCGACTATAAAGACGGTGAAGTCTATTGGTGTACTGCTGATGTAGGCTGGATCACCGGCCATTCTTATATGGTTTACGGCCCGCTAGCCAATGGCGCAACAGTGCTTATTCATGAGGGCGTACCAAACTACCCAAGTCCTGCACGTCTAGGTGAAATGATTGACCGCCACAAGGTAAATATTCTTTATACGGCACCAACCCTTATCCGCGCGCTGATGGCGGAAGGTAAAGAGCAGTTTGCAGGGTTTGATGGTAGCTCTTTGCGTATAATGGGCTCGGTAGGTGAACCGATTAACCCTGAAGCTTGGCGCTGGTACAACGATGTGATTGGCCATGAAAAGTGCCCAATTGTAGATACTTGGTGGCAAACGGAAACTGGCGGTATTTTGATTAGCCCGCTCCCTGGTGCAACAGATACTAAACCGGGCTCTGCAACCCGTCCATTCTTTGGTGTGCAGCCTGCACTTGTCGATAATATGGGTAATATTGTTGATGGTGCCAACGAAGGTAACTTAGTTATCTTAGATTCTTGGCCTGGGCAGATGCGAACAGTATTTGGTGACCATGACAGGTTTGTACTGACATACTTCAAAACCTTTAGAGGCATGTACTTTACTGGTGATGGTGCTAAGCGCGATGAAGACGGCTATTACTGGATCACAGGCCGTGTTGATGATGTGATTAATGTGTCAGGTCACCGCTTAGGTACTGCTGAGGTTGAAAGTGCGCTAGTCGCTCATGAGCTAGTCGCTGAGGCCGCTGTTGTCGGTTATCCACATGACATCAAAGGACAAGGGATTTACGCCTATGTCACTTTGACCAAGGGCTCTGTAGAGACAGAAGAGCTACGTCAGGAACTTCGCCAATGGGTAAGAAAAGAGATTGGCGCCCTTGCCACACCCGATCTGATTCAATGGGCTGGCGGTTTACCTAAGACGCGTTCAGGTAAAATCATGCGTCGCTTCTTACGTAAGATTGCTGCAAATGAAGTTACTAACTTAGGTGACTCGTCTACACTCGCCGACCCTGCGGTAATAGATACATTGATTGAAAGCCGACTTAATCGCAGCGAGTAAGCCTTAGCAAATATATCTTAGCAATAAAGCCAAGATAAACAATTCTATTGTTTGACCTCCCTAGCCCCTCTCAGAGGGGCTTTTTTTTATGCCTCATCTTGAGGCTGGAAAGTCGTCATAAAACAATCCTCAAAATTTTGCTTATCGCATTGAGCCAAATGTGGGATCATTTCCTTTATAAAGTCGTATTTAATTAGGTTCTTTTCGTGCAACTGAGAGATTATCAGCAGCAATCTGTTGACGCAGCGATTCAACATTTCAAATCAAGTTATGACTCCGCAGTTTTGGTTTTACCGACTGGCGCAGGTAAAAGTATCGTCATCGCTGAACTCGCCAGAATAGCTAAAGGCCGAGTGTTAATCCTTACGCACGTTAAGGAATTAGTTGCTCAAAATGCAGAAAAAGTGGGGCTATTAACCACCGAAGCTAAAATCTACTCGGCGGGACTCAACCAAAAGTCCACCGACGGTAAAACCGTTGTTGCCAGTATTCAATCAGCGGTAAAGCAACCCGCTCAATTTGATGAGCCATACAGCTTAGTGATTATTGATGAATGTCATCGAGTTAGCCCTGATAAAGATAGTCAATATCAGCAGCTACTCACTCACTTAAAGTCTAAAAATAGTCATATTAGATTACTGGGGCTAACCGCAACGCCCTACCGACTCGATTTAGGCTGGATATATCGCCATCATTACCACGACAAGGTTGGCAACACCGAAAAGCCTGTATTTGAAAAGTGTATATTTGAACTCCCAATGCGCCCACTGATTAAACAGGGATTTTTAAGCCAACCTAAGATGTTTGATGGACTCAGTGCTCAATATGACTTTAGTGAGCTAACGGCCTCGCCAACGGGTGAATACAATGAAAAAGAAGTTAACTCCATCCTTAACCATTGCGGCCGTGCAACCACCGCCATCGTTAAGCAATTAATCGCATTTGGACAACATCGCCAAGGGATCATTATTTTTGCCGCCACGGTTAAGCATGCTGAAGAGGTTGTCAGCAAGCTCCAAGGTGAACAAGTGGCACTGATCACAGCTAAAACCTCTCGTGATGATCGAGATACCTTAATTCAAGCGTTTAAAGCAAAACAAATTAAGTATCTCGTCAATGTTGCAGTGTTAACTACAGGCTTTGACGCTCCTCATGTCGATCTTATTGCAATACTGCGCCCTACCGCTTCTGTAAGCCTTTTTCAGCAAATGGTTGGCCGCGGTTTAAGAGTTGATAAAAATAAGACTGAGTGCCTTGTTATTGATTATGCAGCCAACGGCTATGACCTGTTCTACCCAGAAGTGGGTCAACCCAAGCCCAACAGTAAGTGTAAGCCAGTGCAGGTACACTGCCCAGTGTGCGACTTTGCTAATATATTTTGGGGCTTAACCGATAATGATGGTGACATTATCGAGCACTTTGGCCGCCGCTGTCAGGCTCTAGTAGAGAGGGATGGACGTAAAGAGCAATGCGATTTTCGATTTCGCTCTAAAGCTTGCCCTAATTGTGGTGAAGAAAACGATATTGCTGCAAAAGTGTGTCAGCACTGTCAGGCCATTTTAGTCGACCCTGATAAACGATTAAAAGAAGTCCTACAGCAGAAGCATCACCACCTTTTTAAATGTCAAAGTATGCTTCTCGAACCACAAGCTGAACGTTTAGTTGTTCGATATATTGATCTTGATGGCAATGACTTTTGCCGCTACTTCAAGATGCAAACTCCTGCACAAATTCGTGCTATGTTTGCCCTATTTATCTTCCCTCATAGTCGAACACCAGGCATCAAGCATAAGAAGTACAAATCAGTACAAGAAGTCAGTGATGATTCAAACCTGTTCAGAAAACCAGACCTGTTATTACTGAAAAAAGGTAAAAAAGGCTGGGAACTGATGGAGACTATTTTTGATTACAAAGGTCGTTATCAAACTGATAAGTCACAATTTGAATAAAAATCAGCAATACGATTAACATGACCTCTAATATCGATTAGAACAATTGCAATAGCTATGATATAAAGTGCTCAAGCTATTTTTGAGGAAGCTATTATGTTCGTTGTTATTTTTGGTCGTCCAGGTTGCCCATATTGTGTTCGTGCAGTCCAAGTTGCTGAGCAACTTACAGAAAAACGTGAAGATTTTAAATTCAAGTATGTTGATATCCACGCTGAAGGGATCAGCAAAGCGGACTTAGAAAAGACAGTTGGTAAGCCGGTCGAAACCGTCCCACAGATCTTTGTTGACCAAGTTCATGTTGGTGGCTGTACTGAGTTCGAACAATATGTAAGAGATAACAACTTAATGCCAGCTGCATAAAGTTAAGTACAATAAAAAAGGAGGCTATCGCCTCCTTTTTTATTGTACTCAGTCACACTTAATAAGTCTTTCTGCTCAACTAGAGTACATATTTCATCGAGAAAATGACGCGATTCAGTTCACCGTCTACACCATTTTCTTTGGTGTTTTTCGCATACATATACTCAACACCCACAGTTAATGGTTTAACTGGCGAATAAAGTAAGTTGATATAGCCTGAATAAGAGTCCTTATTTACAGTCCCCCCCGTAAGAGCAACCTTATTATCCGCTTTAAAACCCGAACCTGTGATACTGGTTCTCCATTTATCATTCCACCAGTGACGATAAGAAATAAAACCACCATATGACTCAATGGTCTGAATATTACCTTTAGCATCAAGTACGCCAGCGTTGGCATAGTTTAGCGCCATATAACGCCCTAATCCTTCACCATAGGTAGCAGACATCTTGATATCATCTTGACCTACAGGGATAACACCAGTGAAACTCAAACCATAACCGAATTCTGACGAATCTATAGGATTAGCTGTATTTTTATCCATTTCGACATTTAACTGACGAGCAAGGCCTGCAAAAGTAAATGCCATACCACTTTCAGTTTTCATGTTATAGCGAGCGACAAAATCAGGAACCATCCCACTACCACTGGTTATTCGACTGCTACCACCTGTTGCATTGCGGTAACTATTAACCGTTGTCTCAGGGTTTTCTGCCGAGAACTGAAAACCACCATTAGTGTATCTAACCTGACTTTGACGAACAAAGGGCGTACCATCTGCCGCGCCAATAAAATCGAGATTTTCAGGTAGTGCTCCCGGATTTTGGAAAGTGGTCCACATCTGTCCAGCGGCCCAATTATCAAAACTCACAAATGCTTGGCGAATACGTGGCGAATAGCTATTGGACACGCGCTCATTACCATTATCCGTGGTCATAAAGTCGAGTTCAATAAAGCCTGATAACTTATGGCCATCAAGATCTGTAGATGTTTTAAAATTAAACCGTGATTCTCGTGCTTGGAAATCGACGACTTGCTTACCATTACTTGGATCGCCATAAATAGTACCTGGCACATAAAATTGACGAGATAAACTACCTGAACCTGGCGCACCATTGCTGTAATCACTAAACATTACATCTGCTTTGACATAACCACCAAATTTAAACTCAGTATCAGCTTGGACACCGAAGCTCATTGCTGCAATAGTTGCCGCACCAATAAGCGTTAATTTTGCTTGTTTCATTCCCTTTCTCCCTGATATTTTTATTATCCATACAAAATATGACCGAGTTAACAACTAGACAACATTAGCAATAGGTCTATCAGACCAAGGTAGAACACTCATTGCTAATTAACCATATTCGCATTTAACGATTAAAATATTAGTAAAGAATTATACAAAGTGTTAATTCTAGATAAGAAATTGATCCACTATACTGCAGGTGACAATAAAGACATTACAGTTATCAGCTTGGAAGTAAAACTCCGAAGCTTATCAAGCCCCCTTCAATAGCCTTCAAATTCAAACGCTTAGCGAGTAAAGTGTATTTCACATCTTCTTTTGACACAAATTTGAAATTTTAGTGTAACGCTTGAAAATATCTTTAAGACTATTATAAAAAAATAGCGGAGCTTAACAATACAGAGCTCTAGTAACCTTGCTTCTCTCAAACAAAACTATCTACTTTAATTCCATTCCAGCGTAATTAAAGCGACAGTTCCAAACTTTTATAAGTGCGCAAACACTCTCCAGAATTTATTTGGTTGCATGCTAGGCTGGTGTCTCCTCATTAATCTCGACAATAGTTAACTCAAACTAATCCTAAATTGTATGGGGTAATGAACATTGCAGCTTTTCAATTAGAAGCTTCGACCAATTCGGTCAATTCGGTAAAGGGTAAATCCAACCCCATGTTCAATAATAAACAGCAATGTGATAATGAAATATTAAAGGCTGACTGCGACTTTAAAATCATACAGAGAAGAGTATTGGAGATAAAACTAACAAGTCGTTAGTTGTGAAGGATTCGAACTTTCGAGCAATTGAACTAATTAAACAGAGAGTAAAGCTAACTGTATGATCAATAATTAGCAGGATCAATTATGCATTCGACTAAGCTATCAACGCATAATCTATAGGTATAGGTATAGGTATAGGTATAGTTACATAAAACGAATAGACGGTGTACTTGCTAGTGATATTTCTGACTGAATAGGGAAAGTATATCGAGGATATTTGATAAGTGGTGGGCTGTGAAGGATTCGAACCTTCGACCAATGTGGTAGTTAAGAGTAAAGCCAACTGCATGTTCTATAACAAACGCGACTGAGTTTAGTCACTAATTTTGATTAGCTAGCCAATTTCTTGATTTGTTTGAGAAAGTAAAACTAAGGATGAGCAAGAAGTGGTGGGCTGTGAAGGATTCGAACCTTCGACCAATGTGATAGTTAAGAGTAAAGCCAACGGTATGATCTATAACAAACGCGACTGAGTTTAGTCACTAATTTTGATTAGCTAGCCAATTTCTTGATTTGTTTGAGAAAGTAAAACTGAGGATGAGCAAGAAGTGGTGGGCTGTGAAGGATTCGAACCTTCGACCAATTGGTTAAAAGCCAACTGCTCTACCGACTGAGCTAACAGC